>SLHK01000160.1 GCA_007136165.1 Syntrophomonadaceae bacterium | reverse complement strand
GTACCCCCAGGTATTCAGTAAACATTTAAAATTACTACACCCAGTGTTACTAAAGCTGCGCCAAATATTAAACGCCAGTTGATCCTATCCACAGTCTTTAAAAATATCCAAGACATAAACAGTACCAGAATGGGTTGAATATTCCTAATGGCAACGGCCTGCCATGCCGGTATCAAAGTCAAAGAAATAAAAAAGAAATAATTCCCCGCAAGCAAAGCGGTACCTGAACCAGAATAACAGTAGAGGCTCTTTCGGCTAATGTGCTTAAGATAACTGAGGTTTCCTTTGTTAATCAAACAAATGACGGTGACAATTACAAGAGCTGTGGCATGGAAAATGAATAAGGCTGTGATGGGGGTTGCCCCCAGGTTCAGTGCCGCCCCCCGGCCAATTTGAGAAACAGCAGCAGTTACACCGGCCAGCAAAGCAATTATTCCTCCGGCAATTTTTGTTTTTTCAAGAAGCATAACAGTGCCTTCGTGGCCGTGGTAGCCGACAACCACTATCCCGCCGACAATTATTACAACAGAAAATAGTCCAATTAAATCGGGGACTTCGGCAAGAAACACAACGGCCAGCAGCGTGGCAAATATTGGATTTGAACCTCCAAATAGAGCTGCAGTGTGGGATGCGCCGATCTGAGCAATAGCAATTGAATAAAGAACAGCACCAAGCAAAGGGCCGAGTGCACCGGAAATGATAAGAATAAAAACGGCGGAAAAAGAGAGGTGTTCAAGCTCTTCTTTAATATTAAAACCGAAAAGGGCGGCGATAAAGACCCCCCCAATAAAAACGCATATGGATGCCAGCGAAATAACAAACCGCATATCCCATATGCTGCCAGGATGTTCTTCCGTTAACCCCTTGCGAATTAAAATATTATCAAAGGTGAAGCTTAGAGCTGCTAATATTGCAAACATGCCGCCCATTATTAAGGAATAACACCCTCTTTCAGTATTGGAAAAGGCAATTTGTTCCCACATTTTTATGTGTCGTATATCTGGTATATTTCTACCGATTAACGTTTCTTTCCTCTTAAGGTTGGAAAATAATCTTTTAAAAAAAGGCGTAGCTAATTGCAGAAATAACCACGGGCAAACAAAGTCCCCGTGGTTACTGTCTTTTGCCGCTCTTAATATTTAAGAGTCCTTTTACAGGCACAGGCAATTATATTATATTGAGCAGGTTCAACAATAAATAACTGACAAACAAAACTGATATCAAAATGAATATTACTAAGATTACCGGAGAAGATTTTTGGGCTTTTTCTGTGGGTTTGGCAAAAAGCATGCTGATGAGGAAAAGAGCGAGAATGATTAGATAGATTATTACAGCTTCCCGTAAGCCGATTAAAGCCAGTATTTCCATACCCATAACCTCCGTATTTTTTTCATCTTCCCTCTCGTTTTGGAGGCAAAAAAAGTATCCTGCTTCGGCTACTTGGCAATCTTGACTCCCCCGCTGGAAGCTTTAGACCCAAAGTTTTGCGTGCCAACCTTTCGGATGGTTTGCCCTTATCGTTCAGGAAGCTGTTACCAAAATTATCACATTTAAAGCTTTAAATGTCAATAGAAAATATAAAGGGAGACAGGGGCAAACGGGGACGGTTCGTTCTTGCTATTACTTTCACATTATGAAATTAAGTATGGTGTCCCTGTAATTTCACATTGTGGAATTAAGTATGGTGTCCCTGTAATTCCTGTAATTCTGAGAGGGCGTCAAGGAATTCCTGGGCGGAGTTGTACTGTTTGTTTAAGGCTTTTAGGATGACTGGTTTTAGCTTTTTGTTTTGGAATTTTGGGTTATATATTTTTTCTTTTTCATAAACGGCTCCATTGGTCAGGTATACAAAGAGTTTGGCTGCACTGCGCAAATCTCTTTGTATTTTTATTCTTTTACTAATATATCTTGTGGAATTAAAGTCAATTATTTTTATTTTTTGGGGGTCCTTGTCTACAATGATAATGTTTTTGGCCTTTACGTCCGTATGTGCGTACCCTCTTTCGTGAAGGGTGTGAAGGGCTTTCAGGACATTCATAAGAATTTGAATACTGAATTTTTCGTCACAAAGTTTCCCGCGGGCGATAAACTCCTCCCACAGATTTTTGCCGTCGATATACTCCATCACAATATAGGCTTTATTGTTCTTACGCATGAAGTCATATAGCACTGGCAGGTATTCTGACCTGCCGAAGCGCTTCATGGCCTTGACTTCCCTGTATGCCCTTTTTAGATCCCGCGTTATCTTTATAGCTACCCCTCTTTCCTTCTGTAAATCATAACCGCGGTAAACTTTTGCAAAGAAACCATATCCAATGGGTTTCTTGTCTATCTCATATTTTTTAAAAATAATTTCTTTCACTTTTTTGTCCCCTTTTCGCTTCATACTACCACAGTAAAAAAGAATTATCGGAGAAGGTTATAACCATCCTCTTTACTCCAATATATGCATGAGTATATAAATTGTCATAGCACAATTCCGGACATGGAGCTCTGTAATTTAATATGGCGGTAACAATATCTATCGATATAGCATAGTTTATATTAGTGCGTTCCGCTGCCAAGGATGTTGTAAAGGAGTCTGCAAAATTGTTTAAAGCAAGCTATAAAAAACCCGTAATGGCGGTATTGGTAAGCCCCTTAACCATACGTAATTTAAGAAGGCAAAAGGTCAACCCCAGGATAAAGCAAATGGCCGCTGCCAATGAAGAGGTAAAAAACACCCTTTATTACTTCTCTTTGAAGCATGTTGATTTAAACCAAAGGAGAATTACCGGCTGCTACTGGGACAGCGGGTCCTCCCGATGGCTGCCCGGCAGATTTCCAATCCCTGACATATTATACCTGAGGGGCGGGATTAAGGAAAAGCATGCTCATATCTTTGCAGAACTCTACGGCATGGTAAATGAAAGGGGCCAAATTATCAATCATCCCCGTTTTAATAAATGGGAGCTGTATCAGGTTTTGAACAAAGATCCGGTAATAAAGAATTATCTGCCGGCCACCCGGGAGGTAAACCAGCCGGAAGATATTAAAGATATGCTGGAAAAGTATGGTGTCATTTACCTTAAATCCTACCTGGGGAGAAAAGGCCATTATACCCTGCGGGTAGAGGCCCTTCCCGACAGCCGCTACAGGTACAGTTATCAAAAAAAGAGCAAGCTTTCGACTTACGAGGCTTCCAGCTTTCAATCGCTGTTTAACGCGGCGGAGGGTTTTTTCCGCGGTAAAAGCTTTTTGGCTCAACAATCAATCGATTTAATAAAATACGAGAACAGGCTGGTGGATATGAGGGCTGAGCTGCAGCGCAACGGAAACGGGCAATTGGAAATAGTGGGTATTTGCGTCCGGCTGGGCCAGATTGGATCTCCCATCACCACCCACAGCAATGCTTTTAAGTTTGAGGATTATTTCCTAAACAAGATGAACTGGCCAAAAGAAAAAGTAGAGGCTCTGATAGATACCGTTCAATCTTTTTTGTTTCGCATCTATGAGTATATTGAGGGGCATTACGGCAAATATGTGGAGATCGGCATTGATTTTGCCGTCGACAATGATGATAAAATCTGGCTTATCGAAGCAAATTCCCAGTCGACAAAAGTGTCCCTGGAAAAGGCCTACAGCGGGGCGGTAGTGTCAAGGGCCTATAAGAATATCCTGGAATACGCCGGGTATCTGTACCGGCAAACCCATTAATACTACCTCTGGGAAAGGGGGTTCTGTACATGAAGGCAGTAATTTTATGCGGGGGTAAAGGCCTGAGGATGAGGGGCGCTGCCGGCTTTACCTGCAAGCCTTTGGTGGAGGTGGGCGGCATGCCGGTCCTGTGGCATGTCATGAAAATATACAAGGAATACGGTATCAATGAATTTGTCCTGTGCCTGGGGCACGGCGGGGACCAAATAAAAGAATACTTCTTAAACCTGGATTGGAAAAGCAGCGACTTTCACATGCACGGGGACGGGGGGATCCATTTTTTTAACCCGCCGGAAAAATGGGATATTGTTTTTGCCGATACAGGGCTTAAAACCATGACAGGCGGCAGGATTAAGGGCATCCAAAAGTATATTGAGGAAGAGGAGTTCATGCTGACATACGGTGACGGGGTTGCCGACATCCCCCTGGACCAACTGCTTAAACATCACCGTGATAAGGGGAAAATTGCCACCGTAACGGCCGTAAAGAACAGGTCCCAGTATGGAATCATTGAGGTGAAAAACGGCCTGGCGGAAAGCTTTAAGGAAAAGCCTATGCTGGATGGCTGGATAAACGCGGGTTTTTATGTCTTTAAAAGAAAGATATTTGACTATCTCAGCGGTGACAGCTGTGTACTGGAGGAAGAACCCCTGAAAGCCCTGGTGCGGGAAAACCAGTTGGCCGTTTACCGGCACGAGGGGTTCTGGCAGGCTGTTGATACGGCAAAAGATGTTGAGCTTATCAATAAGCTTTGGGCCAGCCGCCGCAGACCCTGGGTCCGGTGGTAACCTGAGGAGGATTTGTTATGCCCCATTATGATTTCGTTGACAAAAGGGTTTTGGTAACAGGGGCCACGGGCTTTATAGGCTCCCACATTGCGCAGCGAATGGTAAAGGAAAAGGCCCTGGTTTACGTGTTGGCCAGAGAAACCTCAGACTTATGGAGATTAAAACATATAGAGAATGACATTGCCGTCTGCAGGATTGACATAAGGGATTTTCATAAGCTGGATGAGTGTGTAAGAGATGTTAAACCCGATTATGTTTTTCACATGTCTGCGTACGGCGTTGACTCCCGGCAAAAAGATTACTTCGTGGCCGCTGAAACCAATATTGTCGGCATTATTAACCTTATGAGCGCCTTGAAAAAAACCGGGTGTGAGAAGTTCTTAAATATTGGGTCCTGCATGGAGTACGGGGATAAAAAAGACATTATCAGAGAAGACGCCGCCCTGGAACCCTTTAATATTTACGGCAGCACCAAAGCGACCGCCACCATCATGGCCCACCAGCTTGCCGCGGAAAATGGGATTGACATCGTCACCCTGAGGGCCTTCGGCATCTTCGGGGAGAACGAAGGAAGCCATAAATTCTTCCCCCATATCATCCTGTCCCTGCTTAACGGTTGTGAAGTCAATTTAACCGCCTGCGAGCAGTACAGGGACTACTGCTATATTGATGACATAGTGGCCGGTTTTATCCTGGCCGCCAAAGATAAAAACAGCAAGAACACCGTATTCAATATCGGCAGCGGCACCATCCGGCCGTTAAGGTATTACGTGGATATGGTATATGCCCTCATGAGTAACACCAG
Organism: Syntrophomonadaceae bacterium; assembly: GCA_007136165.1. GTDB lineage: Bacteria > Bacillota > Dethiobacteria > PWVN01 > PWVN01 > PWVN01. The sequence goes on along the minus strand of SLHK01000160.1, from coordinate 2,126 downwards.
CAAACCCAATTACGGCGCCATTCCCTACAGGCCTGACGAAGTCTGGAAACCTCACCCTGATATAAGTAAAATTAAAAACGCCTTGAAGTGGGAGCCCGAATTCAGCCTGAAAGAAGGGCTGCTTAAAACCATAGCCTGGTATGAAAAGAACGCTGACATTTACAGAGGAACGGGCAGGTGAAAAACATGCTGAAAATGAGCCCCATTATCCGGGAGGATATAGAAAACGTTTACGAAGCCTTGAAAGACCAACTGGGCAAAATTGGCGGCAGCAGCTGGCTCATCAGCGGGGGTGCCGGTTTTCTTGGCAGCTACTTTCTTGACCTCCTGAGTTTTTGCAACGAAAGGGTATTCGACAGGCCCTGCCGTGTCATCTGCCTGGAAAACTTTATTTCCGGAACGCCGGCGAGAATTCAGCACCTGAAGGACGATAAATACATTCACGTCATTAAAGCCGACATTGTTAAACCCCTTCAGCTGACAGGTCCCTTCGACTATATCATACATGCGGCCAGCATTGCGTCCCCCACCTTTTACCGGAAGTATCCCCTGGAAACCATCGAAGCTAATGTCCTGGGGCTGAAAAACTTGCTGGACCTGGGGAGAACCCGGAGCCTGAAAAGCTTTCTCTACTTCTCCACCAGCGAGGTTTACGGGGACCCATCGCCCGGGAATATACCCACGCCGGAACATTATAACGGTAATGTCTCCTGCATCGGCCCCAGGGCCTGTTACGATGAATCCAAAAGACTGGGAGAAACACTGGCTGTCAATTATTACCGGCAGTACGGCCTGCCGGTAAAAATAGTCAGGCCCTTTAATGTCTACGGGCCGGGGTTGAAGCTGGATGACAAAAGGGTTATACCCGACTTTTTCAGCGATGCCCTCATGAGAAAGAAAATAGCCATTCTCAGCAGCGGCCGGGACACAAGAAGCTTTTGCTATGTAAGCGATGCCATTACCGGTTTCATGGCAGCCCTTCTTTCTCAATACGACGGGGAAGTTTTCAATGTGGGGAATGATGAGTTGGAAATCGACATTAAATCCCTGGCACTTCTAATTGCGGGGCTGGTGGGCGAAACTGCAGTGGAATTCAAGAGAAGCACCGAGGCGGATTACCTGACGGATAACCCCCGGAGAAGGTGCCCCGATTTAAGCAAAGCCCGGGCCCTTCTTAACTATGGGCCTGCTGTAAGCCTGGAATCAGGCCTTAAGAGAACCTTGACATGGTACAAAGAAGCATATGGATTTTAAGGTGGTGGCTAAAGTGAAAATTTCCGTAATTGGCGCCGGATATGTGGGGTTGGTGACAGGCGCCTGCCTGGCAGCCAGGGGGCACCGGGTAACCTGTGTGGATAAAAACCTGGAAATAGTGCAGAAAATCAAGGGGCTGCAGATGCCCATTTACGAGCCGGGCCTGGAAGCAATAGCCAGGCAGGCTGTCACTTCAGGCAACCTGACGGCCACATCGGATCTGAGAAGTGCAGTCCTTGGTTCCGATATATCCATCGTTGCCGTGGGCACCCCCTTTGGCCGTGGACAAATAGATTTAAGCTACATTGAACAAACCGCCGGGGATATCGGGGCCGTGTTAAGAGACAAAGGGTCTTACCATATAGTGTGCATAAAAAGCACGGTAGTCCCGGGGACAACGGACACCCTGGTGAAAGAAATACTAACGGCCGCTTCCGGTAAAGAACCGGGGGAATTCGGCCTGGCCATGAATCCCGAGTTTTTACGGGAAGGCAAAGCGGTGGAGGACTTCCTGCACCCCGACAGGATCGTAATAGGGGCATACGATGAGGAGAGCTTTGCCGGCGTGAGAAAAGTTTATGCGGGCTTTTTTGCAGCCCCTATTATTCGGGTAAACCTGAGGACGGCTGAAATGATAAAATATACTGCCAACGCCCTGCTGGCCACCTTGATTTCTTACTCCAACGAGATCGCCTCCATCTGTGAAACAGCAGGCGGGATCGATGTCAGGGAAGTGCTGGAAGCTGTAACACTGGATAAAAGGTTTTACCCCAAACCCGGGAATGAAGGGGCAGGCCCCGAGATAAAGGGCTACCTGCAGGCCGGCTGCGGGTTTGGCGGCAGCTGTTTTCCCAAGGACGTAAAAGCCCTGG
>SLHK01000025.1 GCA_007136165.1 Syntrophomonadaceae bacterium | reverse complement strand
TTTGCCGTGGACAGGGCGGGGGTGGTGGGGGAAGACGGCCCCACCCACCAGGGCCTCTTTGATATCTCCTTTCTGCGGAGCATCCCGGGTATGGTCATCATGGCCCCCCGAAATGAGGACGAACTCAGGCACATGCTCTACAGCTCCCTGAACTACCCGGGCCCCTGCGCCCTGCGCTACCCCCGGAGTACCGGTGAGGGAGTCAGCCTGAAGGACCCCTACAGGGACCTGACCCTGTCCAGGAGCCAGGTCCTGCGGGAAGGGGCGGACCTGGCCATCTTTGCCCTGGGCAGTATGGTAGAGCCTTCCCTCAGGGCGGCAGCCCTTCTTTCCCGCCACGGCCTCAGGGCAGCTGTCATCAATGCCCGCTTTGCGGCGCCCCTGGACAGAAAAACCCTGGGAGAGTGGGCCCGCCGGTGCCGCCGGGTGGCCACGGTGGAGGAAAACGTTCTGGCGGGCGGCTTTGGCAGCGGTGTCCTGGAAATGCTGGAGGAAGAGGGTATAACTGATGTGCAGGTCAAGCGGCTGGCCCTGCCCAACTCTTTCGTCAGCCAGGGCCCCCGGAAAAAACTCCTCAGTATGCACGGACTGGACCCGGAAGGGATTTACGAGGCTTGCCTGGGTTTTTGGCGCTTCAAGGCCGTAAAAGCCCGATGACCCCGGAAGAAAAAATCAGATTGGACATGCTGTTGGTGGATAAAGGCCTCTTCCCCAGCCGGGAAAAAGCCCGGGCTGCCATCATGGCGGGAGAGGTTATTGTAGAGGGGCGGCGGGTGGAAAAAGCCGGCACCCGGGTCAACCGGGAGGCAAGCATTGATATCAAAAGCACCTCCCCCGCCTATGTGAGCCGCGGCGGATTGAAGCTGGAAAAGGCCCTGCAGGATTTTAACCTGGACGTGGAAGGGAAGACCCTTCTGGATGTGGGGGCCTCCACAGGCGGGTTCAGCGACTGTGCCCTTAAGCGGGGGGCCGCCCGGGTCTTCGCCGTGGATGTGGGTTACGGCCAGCTGGCCTGGTCCCTCAGGCAGGACCCCCGGGTAAAAAACCTGGAGCGCCTGAATATCCGCCACCTGACAAAGGAGGCCCTGGCAGGGGCCCCCATTGACCTGGCCCTGGTGGATGTCTCCTTCATTTCCCTGAGGCTGGTCTTCCCCGTCCTTAAAAATCTGGATGTTCCCCGGGTCCTGACCCTGGTCAAACCCCAGTTTGAAGCGGGGAAAGGCCGGGTGGGCCGGGGCGGCGTGGTCCGGGACCCGGGAACTCACCGCCTCGTACTGGAAAGGGTCTTCAAGGAGGCCCTGCTGCAGGGATACCACCTGCAGAACCTCACCTATTCGCCCATCAAGGGGCCCAAGGGCAACATCGAATACCTGGCCCTTTTTGGCCGCAGCGCACGTCTCAAAAACCCTCCCATCCCGGAGAAAATAATTGCGGAAGCCCATGAAAGGCTGCAAAAATAAAAGGAAATATCTGCCCTCTGCCGAATTAAGAAGAGGGTGGTATTTATGAGATGGATTGATTTATTATTTTTGGCTATAATTATAACGGCCGTCATCCTTTATTACATGCTAAAACAAGGGGTGGAAAAGCCCAAGCCCCTGCGCCGCAAAGACGTCTCCGCCCTCAGGTACCTGGAAGAAAAAGGGTATGTTCACTGCAAAGACCCCCACAGTTCCACCGTTCACATGAGCATCGATGAAAAAGGCCATAAATTCAATGTGGGTGCAAATTTCGCGGTAAAAAAAGACGGCAGAAAGTACCTGGTTTTCCTCCGGTCCTCGGAAGACAGCGAGCGCTTGAACAGCCCTGTCTTAAGAAACCGGCTCTTGCTCATCTTCTGCATGTACAACCCCGGCGGCATCCTGTTCGTAAACCCGGAAACCGATAAAATCCAGGAAGTCACCTTCAGGTTTCGCCGGCAGAACCCGTTTTACAGGGGGACGATTTTCTTCCTCGTAATCATCATTTTGATTCTCCTTTTCATTTTGTTTAACATGGGAGGCTTGCTATGAAAGGTTTGGCCATAGTACCAAACTGGCATAAGGCTAACTGCAGGGATACGGCAAAGGAAATTATCGGCTTCCTTGAAGCAGAAAAGGTGCCTTTCTACCTGGATAGAGAAGGGGCCGAAGCTTTAGAAATGCCCCACCGCTATGCCCCCCTTTCCGCCTGGAAGGACCGGGTGGAACTGGTTTTAGTCTTGGGAGGCGACGGCACCATCCTCAGGGTGGCCAGAAGCCTGGTGGAAGCGGAACTGCCCATCATGGGCATCAATTTGGGGGATATGGGCTTCCTCACCGCCATGGAAGTGAGCGAGCTGAAAAACGGCCTCTACCAGGTGCTGGCGGGGAAATACGAAATAGTGGAACGCATGATGCTCTCGGCGGCGGTCCTGAGGGAGGGCCGGGAAATGGCCGGTTACGAGGCCTTAAACGATATTGTTATCTCCAAGGGCCCTTTTTCCCGCATCATCGAACTTATAACCTACATAAATGACGATTTCCTGGAAAAGTACCCCGGCGACGGGGTTATCATCTCCACTCCCACGGGGTCCACCGGGTATTCTTTATCCGCCGGCGGCCCCATCGTCAACCCTTCCCTTCACGTCATCATTATTACGCCCATTTGCCCCCACCTGCTGCATCACCGCTCCGTTATCGTCCACAAAGAAGACGAAATCAGGATGCAGGTTTTGACCCGCCATGCCGAGGTGGTCCTGACGGTGGACGGGCAGCAGGGATTCACCCTGCAGAACGAGGACCAGGTCCTGGTAAAGAAGTCCCCCTACAGCACCAAGCTGGTTAACTTCAGGGAAAAAACCTTCTACAACCTGCTGCATCACAAATTGAAAAAAACAAATTTCTGAGGAGAATAGGTATGCTGACGCGTCTGGAGGTAAAAAACTTTGCCCTCATCAGGGACGTGGGCCTGGACTTCTCCCCGGGCCTCAATATTCTTACAGGGGAGACGGGGGCGGGAAAATCCATCGTCCTGGGGGCGTTAAAGCTCCTTCTGGGAGAGCGGGCAGCCACGGATAACATCAGGGCCGGCTGTGACTCCTCCCTCATCCAGGGAGTTTTTGCCCTGGAAGAGGCTTCCCCCGTCCACGAAGAACTGGCCCTGCTGGGCCTGGAGGAGGAGGGGGAAATAATCATTTCCCGGGAGGTGAACCGTCAGGGCCGGAACCTCTGCCGCTTAAACGGCCTGGTGATTCCCCTGGCCCTGGTAAAAAAAATTGGCCGCCACCTGATTGACTTTCACGGTCAGCACGAGCACCAGTCCCTCCTGGACCCGGGCCAGCATTTACGGGTTTTGGACTTACTGTGCGGCCCGGAGACAGCCCCGATGAAGGGAGAGCTTAAGCAGCTCTTCCGCCGTTTTCAGGAATTATCCGGGAAAATAGCGGATTTTACCCTGGATGAGCGGGAAAGGGCCAGGAAACTGGACCTCTTAACCTTTCAACTCCGGGAGATTGAAGATGCCAGGCTGCGGGAAAATGAAGAGGAAGAACTGGCCCGGCGCCTTTCTTTTTTGGCCAATGCGGAAAAACTGGCCATGAGTTCCTCCAGCGCCTACAGCGAGCTGGCCGTTTCCGGAAGCCGGGAATCGGTGCAGGACCGCCTCCAGGGAATAATGGCTACCCTGGAGGATATCAGCCGCCTGGACGAGGGGGTAAAAGATTACCTGGAGACCCTCCTGGGCGCTGCAGAAATCATCCAGGATGCAGCCAGGGAACTTAGGGTATACAGCGAAGGAATCCAGGCGGACCCCCTGGAAATGGCGGAAGTGGAGAAAAGAATAGCCGAGATCGAAAATCTTAAGAAAAAATACGGGAATTCCATCCGGGAGATCCTCGCCTATGGGGAAGAGGTAGCGGCGGAAAAGGAAAGGCTGGAGAAGGCGGAAGAAACCCTGGACAAGCTGGCCCGGGAACGGGAGTCCCTGGAGGCCAAACTGGAAAAAATCTGCCGGGACCTGTCCCAACGGCGGCAGGCCATGGCCCTGAAAATAAGTACGGCCATGCAGGAGCACCTGGGAGACCTGGCCATGGAAAACGCAGTTTTTAAAATTAAATTTTATCCCCGGGAGATCTCAGCCCGGGGAAGCGACGCTGTGGAGTTCATGTTTTCCGCCAATGCCGGCGAACCGGAAAAGCCGCTGCAAAAAATCGTTTCCGGCGGCGAACTGTCCCGGGTCATGCTGGCCCTCAAAAATATCATGGCTGAATGGCAGTGGGTGCCATCTTTGATTTTTGACGAACTGGATGCCGGTATTGGAGGCATGACGGTGCAGTCCGTGGGGGAGAAGGTTTTGCGCCTGGCCAACAGCCACCAGGTCGTCTGCATCACCCACTGGCCGCAAATCGCCGCTTTAAGCCACAGGCACTTCCGCATCAGCAAAGAAATTCAAGAAAACCGCACCGTGACCCAGGTCCGGGAAATCAGCGGCGAGGACAGAGTCGGAGAAATAGGCCGCATGCTGGGCGGGGCGGAAAAAGGTTCCCTGGCTCATGCCAGGGCAATTCTTGAGAGGGCGGACAGCTGCAAGATTACATAGAAGAGAGAAATAAAGGAATAAATAAAAGAGAAAAAATAGTAAAAATTACCAAATTGCTGGACTGCTCTGAAACTAGAGCAGTTTTTTATGCCCAGGATTAACCTGGGTATTATGTAAACTTGCCGGCATAAAAATGTCCTCAGGTGGACAATTTAATATCATAAAGAGAAAAAACAAGAGAAAACATGAGATATATGGAGGTGATATGAAAATTAAAGGATATGAATGATAAACTAGTTCAAAATAGCCGTAAATGGCAAAATATATTGTTGGTTTTTGTCCTTTCCCTGGCAATCTTCCTGACGGCAGCCTTTTCCTGGCAGATGTTTTTCAGCATCTCGCCAAAGCTGACGCTGCTGGAAGGAGAGGAGTACCTGCTGGATTTAAGCTCCCCCTTCAACATGCATATCCGGGGAAGCCAGGAGGGAATCCTCCAGGTCAACGATCAAAATGTCTGCCCCAAGGGAAGCAGACTCAGCGGCCCCCTTTCCTTCAAAGCGGTTAAACTGGGAAATGTGACCCTGGACTTCAAGCTTTTCGGGTTCATTCCCCTGCGGCAGATGGAAGTCCTTGTCCTGCCGGAGAAGCGTGTCATGCCGGGAGGCCATTCCATCGGGATTAAACTGCAGGCTGAGGGAGTTATGGTGGTAGGCTACAATCTTATCGCTGACCAGGACCGTTTGGTATCCCCCGCCAAGGAAGAGGGCATAAAGCTGGGAGATGTTATTGTGGAGATAAACGGGCGCCCTGTGGAGGACCTGATGGGTGCGGCGGAGCTGATCCGGGAAGGCAGTGAGGGAGGGCGGACCCTCCACTTGAAGGTTCTCAGGGGAGAAGAATCCCTGGACTTTCATGTAAATCCCCTTTACTGCCAGGAAAACCGCAGCGAGAAGATCGGTCTTTACATCAGGGACAGCGCTGCCGGCGTGGGAACCCTGACCTTTTACGAAGTTGAAACGGGCATTTACGGGGCCCTGGGCCATGTTATTTCCGACGTGGACACCAACAGCCCCATTGACATCAAGAATGGACAAATTGTCAGGGCGGATATCGTTAATATCCGGGCAGCACGGCGCGGGTACCCGGGAGAAAAGAGCGGCGTCTTTGTAGAAGGCCAGGACATCATGGGCAGTATTGAGAAGAATACTGCTGCCGGAATCTTCGGGACCTTAGACCACGTGGATGACCATCCTTTGTACAGCCAGCCCCTGTCCATCGGCCTTTCCCAGGATGTACAGGAAGGTCCCGCCACCATCCTGACGGTACTGGAAGGGGATCTTATTGAGGAGTTTGACATCGAAATCCAGAAAGTCATTCCGCAGGGTGGGCGCAACAATAAGGACATGGTAATCCGGATAACCGATGAAAGGCTTCTTAAACAGTCGGGCGGCATCGTCCAGGGGATGAGCGGCAGCCCCATTATCCAGGGGGACAAGATCGTAGGCGCTGTTACCCATGTATTCGTCAATGACCCGCCCCGGGGGTACGGCATCTTTATGGAAGGAATGCTTATAGAGTCAGGTTTATTAGAGGTCTTGGACGACCTCTAATTTTTTTTTAGCAAAAAAAGAAAAAAAAAGAAAAAAAGTTTTAAAATAGAAAGGAATATTTAACCAAATGTCGAATATTTCTTACATTAATCTAATTAGGGAGGTCTTTGTATGCTGAGAGTGCTGGTAGCGGATGATAACAGGGAATTCAGCGAACTTTTGACAGATTATTTATCCCAGCAACCCGGAATGGAAATCATAGGCAATGCTTTCAACGGTAAAGAAGCCCTGGCATTAATCAAGGAAACCAGGCCCGATGTTCTTCTCCTGGACATAATCATGCCTCACCTGGACGGACTGGGGGTGCTGGAACAGCTAGGCACCATGAAGGACAATAACATGCCGAAAGTCATTATGCTGACGGCCTTTGGCCAGGAGGCCATTACCCAAAAGGCGGTGGAATTGGGGGCATCCTATTACATGTTAAAACCCTTTAATATGGATGTCCTGGCAGAGAGAATCAGACAGCTGGCCGGAGAGCGCCCCGGTTCCAGCGGTTATACCCCGGCGCCTCCTCCGAGGCAGAGCAAGAAGGACCTGCAGGAAGAAGTAACCAGTATCATTCATGAAATCGGCATTCCCGCCCATATCAAAGGCTATCTTTATTTAAGGGAAGCCATCCTTATGGTGGTAGAAGAAGTGGAGCTTTTGGGCATGGTTACAAAAGTCCTCTATCCCAGGATTGCCGATAAATATGACACCACCTCCAGCAGGGTGGAAAGGGCCATCCGGCATGCCATCGAAGTAGCCTGGTCCCGGAATAATATTGATACCATTAAAAAATTCTTCGGCTATACCATAAATACCGAGAGGGGAAAACCGACAAATTCGGAGTTTATAGCTTTGGTAGCCGACAGGCTGCGGCTTACATACCGGCAGAAGGAAGTACAGCACTGAATTTTGCCGCATTAAGGCGCCTTCGGGCGCCTTTTTTCTTTTTCTCCCCTTATTTTTCATAGAAAATGAAAGTTTTCGCATACTAAAGACACTAATGATTCCCGGGATGTGATAGTTATTTTTGCCGGCGGCAGGATTCGGGGGAGGGCCCGACTGGATAGAAGGACAAAAAATTTGTTTTCTCGCATTGAGCAGGGAGACCTGGCCGTAATTGACCATGCCGACCTGGACGAGGTTGCCGCCGAGGGCCTCTTGAAACGGAGGGTGAAGGCGGTAATTAATACAAAGCCTTTTATAACGGGCCATTATCCCAACAGGGGGCCCACCCTCCTCATGGAAAAAGGGGTTCCCCTTCTGGAACTGCCCGATGACGGCATCTTTACCCTGGTTCAGGATGGGGAAACCCTGGAA
>SLHK01000229.1 GCA_007136165.1 Syntrophomonadaceae bacterium | reverse complement strand
GAGAGACGGGTGGCCATGACCCCGGAAACAGCAGGCAAGTTTATCCAGGCAGGGGCCCAGGTCATGCTGGAAGCGGGAGCGGGCCAGGGAGCTTTCTATCCCGACGAAGACTATGCAGCAGCGGGGGTCCAGCTGGTTCAGGGCCCGGAAATGGTCTACAGCCAGGCAGACCTGGTCCTCAAGGTAAAGGAGCCGAAATTTAACCAGGCTCTCCAGAAGCACGAGGCTGAGATGATGCCCGAGGGCTGCACCCTGGTCACCTTTTTGCACCCGGCCAACCCCGCCAACCATGACATGATCAAGATGCTGGCCAACGGGAATATCACCAGCTTTACTCTGGACGGCATCCCCCGCATCTCCCGGGCCCAGCAGATGGATCCCCTCACTTCCATGAGCACCGCCGCCGGCTACAAGGCTGCTATCACAGCCGCCAACCACCTGCCCCGCTTCATCCCCATGATGCCCACGGCGGCAGGCATTCTGCAGCCGGCCCAGTTTATCGTCATAGGCATCGGGGTGGCGGGCCTCCAGTCCGTGGCCACCGCCAAACGCCTGGGCGCCAAGGTAAAAGCCCTGGACATCCGGCCCGAAGCCAACGAACAGGCCCGCAGCCTGGGAGTGCAGCTCATCCCCTTCGACCTCCCCGAGGGAATGGGCGTGGGGCAAGGCGGTTATGCCTGCCGTCTCACAGAAGAATGGTACGCGAAGGAGAGGGAGGCTCTGGCCCCCCATGTGGCCGACAGCGACGTCATCATCCTCACCGCCCTGGTGCCGGGGGAAAAGGCCCCTATCCTCATCGACGAGGCCATGATCAAGTCCATGAAGAAAGGTTCTGTCATCGTGGACATCTCCATCGACCAGGGGGGCAACTGCCAGCTTACCCGGGCCGGCGAGGAATACTATCACGAGGGCGTATTGATCAGCGGCCTGGCCAACATTCCCGCCACCCTGGCCTCCGATTCCACCAGTATGTTCGCCCAAAATGTATGGCATTACCTGAGCCATATTGTCAAAGAGGGAAAAGTGGACCGGGATGCGGAGGACCAGATTATCCGGGAATCCCTGGTGACCAGGGATGGGAAGATTGTTCACCAGGGAACCCTTTTGGCCATGGGCTGAACTGTTTTAACATAAAAAGGAGGTTTTTTGCGTGAATCCGACTATGCTGCTCTTTCTCCTGGCTTCCGCCCTCCTGGGCTACCGGGTGATCTCCAGGGTGCCGCCCCTGCTGCACACCCCCCTCATGTCGGGGATGAACGCCCTTTCGGGCATTACCCTCCTGGGCTCTCTGACGGCTTTTACCCTGACGTCAGGCGGCACCAAAGGGCTGGCTGCCCTGGCCATGATCCTGGCCATGGTAAACGTGGCGGGGGGCTTTTGGGTAACGGAACGAATGCTGCGCATGTTCCGGCATAAAGACAAAGAAAAAGGGGTGGCAACCCGATGACGACGACAACAATATTCCTTGCCGCCCTGTTAATCGCGGGTTTCCTTCTGGGAATACGCCTGATGCAGTCCCCCGAGACGGCCCTGTGGGGCAACCGGCTGGGAGCCCTGTGCATGCTGGGAGCCGTCGTCTTAACTATCCAGGGCATAGAAGCCGCCGGGGATTTGTCCCTCTGGGCCCTGCTCCTGGCGGGCGGCCTCCTGGGCATCACCCTGGGACAGCGGGTAAAGATGATCCAGATGCCCCAAACCGTGGCCCTGCTCAACGGCTTTGGCGGCGGTGCCTCCGCCCTGGTGGCCGCCACCGCCGTAGCCATCAGTACCGGTGCAGAGCTGTGGGTGTTCTGGCTTACCGCTGCTTTGGCCCTGGGTATCGGGACGTTGACCTTTAGCGGCAGCCTCATTGCGGCCCTAAAGCTCCAGGGCTGGATCTCCCAGAAGCCTGTATTCGTCAGAGCCCATGCCCAGATCCTCTGGCTTTTGCTGCTGGCGGGAGCTGTCCTGGTATTTCTGCTGATGTTCAGTCGGGAAACCCACTACCAGTTTTTGATAGCCGCTGTATTTGCCCTTTACGGCCTCTTCATGTCCATTCGCATCGGGGGCGCAGATATGCCGGTGGTCATCTCTCTGCTCAACTCTTTCTCCGGCATAGCTGCTGCCGTAAGCGGCCTGGCGGTGGGCAATGCTCTCCTGGCCGGGGTCGGCTCCCTGGTGGGAGTGGCCGGCATGATACTGACCCAGCTTATGTGTAAAGCCATGAACAAGAGTCTTCCCGCTGTCCTGGCCGGCTTTAAGGTCCCGGCTGTCTCCAAAGAGGGCGTCAAAAAAGAAGCGGCCGGAAGCGGTGCCACCCTTTCCAAAAAAGAGCTGATCCCCGCCCTTCTCCAGGAGGCACGAAAAGTAGTTATCGTGCCGGGGTATGGGATGGCCAGGGCCCAGGCCCAGCAGTCGGTGAAAGAACTTATGCTAACCCTGGAAAAAGAGGGCAAAGAAGTCAAGTTTGCTATCCACCCGGTGGCCGGGAGAATGCCGGGCCATATGAACGTCCTCCTGGCCGAGGTGGGGGTGGATTATGAAAAGCTCTGCGACATGGAAGTGATAAATCCTGAGTTCAGCGAAACAGACGTGGTCATCGTGATAGGGGCCAGCGACACCATCAACCCGGCAGCCACTACCGCTGAAGGGACCCCCATCTACGGCATGCCCATATTAAATGTCTCCGAAGCGAGGAACATAATTATTTGCAACACGGGAAAGAAGTCGGCCTACTCCGGGGTGGAAAACGCTCTCTACAACAGGGATAACGTCATCGGCTTCTGGGGAGACGCCGCAGAGACAGTGCCCAAGATAACCGAGGGCTTCAAAGCCTTAAAGGTTTCCTGATAAGCTGAAAGGGACAAAGGTGTTATGAACTGCCCCGCCGGCAGGCTCGCCGGGCGGGGCAGTCTGTATTAAAAAGTTGGTACAATAATTGCAAAAGAAAATTTCACAAGTTCCAAAAAAAAATACAAAAAAAGGAAGGAGTTTTTTCATGTTAATCGTAGGCGAGAAAATCAACACCAGCCGCAAGGCCGTCAAGGAAGCCGTATCGCGCCAGGACGCCGGCTTCATCCGCAAACTGGCCCGCAGCCAGGCGGAGGGAGGCGCCCATTATATCGACATCAACTGCGGAACCTTTATTGATAAGGAGCGGGAATTGATGACCTGGCTGGTGGAGGAAGTGCAAAAGGAAGTGGACCTTCCCCTGTGCATCGACAGCCCGGACCCCAAAGCCGTAGAGGCAGGCCTGAAGGCCCACCGCAACGGCCAGCCCATGATCAATTCCATCAGCGGTGAAAAGGACCGCTACAAGGAGATTTTAGCCCTGGTCAAGGAGTACGGGGCCAAAATAGTGGTGCTGTGCATGGATGACGAGGTGGGCATCCCCCATGACGCCGAAACCCGCTTCAAGATTGCCGGCCGCGTTATCGACGGTTTGATGGAAACCGGCACCAGGGAAGATGACATTTATGTGGATCCCCTGATCCAGCCCATCAGCACGGCCACCGTCAATGGCCTTTCCGCCCTGGACACCATTAAAATGGTCAAGGATGCCTATCCCGGTACCCACGCCATCTGCGGCCTCAGCAACATCTCTTTTGGGCTGCCGGAGCGCAAGCTGTTGAACCAGACATTTATGGTTATGTGCATGGCAGCGGGCCTGGATGGAGTGATCCTGGACCCCAACGACAAGCATATTATGGCCCTGGTGGCTGCCTCCGAAGCCCTTCTGGACCGGGACCCCTTCTGCATGAATTACCTGAAAGCTTACCGGCAGGGACTTTTCTCTGGAAGCTGAACAATATTTAACCATAGGTTTTCAGGGCTTTGTTGCAGGGAAAACCCAAGTTTTGTTGAAGAATATCCGTAGTAACCGTAACGAGGAGGGGTTGTTGTGAAGGAACTTAAAAATATTCAGGATTTTTTGCAGCAGGTCTCCGGGGCCTTTGCCGCTGCCGTGGATATTGAAATGGCTATCATCGACAACAACCTGGAAGTTATTGCGGGGACGGGCCGTTATGAAAAAGAAATCGGCTTCGTTTACAGCGAAGGATGCATGACCCACCAGGTCCTCAAGTTTACCCAGGAAAAATGCATCCTGGTGGATGATACCCGTACCAGCCCCCTCTGTTCCGCTTGCCCCTCCTTTAAGAGCTGTGAGGTTATGGCGGCAATCATGTGCCCCATCACCTATGACAACAGGAATATCGGGACCATCTCCCTGCTGGCCCTGGAAGAAAGGCATCAGCAAAGAATCAGCAAAAATTTTGAAAAAATGGCCCAGTTCCTGCATAAACTGTCCAACTTCATTGTCTCCACCATAAATGAGAAGAGAATGGTGGCCAGGGTCAATATTCTGGCGGACCAGCTTAAAACCGTGATTAACTCCGTCCATGAGGGGATCATTTCCATTGACTCATCGGGGTCCATCATCAACATCAATAAAACCGCCAGGTCTCTGCTGGGGTTGGATTCCAACTGGGTGGGGGCTCAAATCGGCTCCCTCTTCAAGGGTTTCAATGTTCAGGATATATTTAAAGACAATCCCGCCGGAAAAAACAGCATCTTCGGCAAAGAAATCACCTATGCCACCCATAATCTATCCCTGCCCCTCTACTGCAGCATCAGCCCCATGAAGGAAGGCAATCAGGTCATCGGGGCCGTTATTTCCTTTCGCAAGCGGGAGGACATGCGCAGGATTGCCGGAAAGATTATGGGCGAGGACAGGATGAATACCCTGGATGCCATAAAAGGGTCCAATCACCAGATTATCGAAATAAAGAAAAAAATGAAACGGGTGGCCAATACCGACTCCACCATATTGATCTACGGCGAGACGGGGACGGGGAAAAGCCTTTTCGCCCGGGCCATTCACGAGGAGAGCTACAGGAAGGGCAAGCCCTTTGTGACCGTAAACTGTGCGGCCATCCCCGCATCCCTCCTGGAATCCGAGCTTTTTGGGTACGAAGAGGGGGCCTTTACGGGGGCAAAAAAAGGGGGTAAGCCTGGAAAGTTTGAACTGGCCCATGAGGGAACCCTCTTCCTGGATGAAATCGGGGATATGCCCCTTAACTTTCAGGTCAAGCTGCTCCAGGTAATCGAAAGTAAAAATATTGAAAGGATCGGGGGCATTAAGTCCAGAAGCGTCGATGTCCGTTTAATTTCCGCCACTAACCAGGATTTGGAGCTCATGATTGAGAAGGGGAACTTCAGGGAGGACCTGTTTTACCGCCTGAATGTCATCCCCTTCCTTATACCGCCCCTGCGGGAGCGGAAGGAAGACATCCTCTATTTGATGCACCATTTTCTTGACTACTACAATGCCATGCTCAATAAAGAAATAACGGGGTTTCGCCAGGACACCCGGGAAATCTTTCTGGCATACTCCTGGCCGGGAAACATCAGGGAACTGGAAAATGCCATAGAATATGCGGTAAATATTGAAGTTAATGAAGTAATTGTGCCTGACAGCCTGCCGGCAAAAGTCCTGGAGTTTGATAAAGGCGGCAGGGAAGATTTCACTACCCTGGAAAAGCTGGAGGAAAGAGCCATCCAAAAAGCCCTGACCACCTACGGCAGCAACGTCAAGGGGAAGGAGAAAGCGGCAGATGTTCTGGGGATCAGCAGGGCTACCCTCTACAGAAAGTTAAAAAAGCTTTCTTAAAATGAGACACCTATCTCATTATGAGAACATCTCTTGGAGGCACCCCATAATCGTGTTAATTCTAATTATACCAGGAATTGGTTGCAGCAAATTTCTCAATTAGAGAAACCGTAGAGGGTCCCGCCAGGCGCCCTCTTTTCGTTTTTACTGTTAAGGACGCCCTTTTTGCCTGGGGCAGGACTATGGCACACAAATTGCTTAGATATTGATAAGGGGGCAAAAACCCCATGGTTTAAAAAGCTTATGAAAGCCGGTAAAGGAGGGATAAAGGTTAAATAACCGAAATTGTGCAGAATGATTTGGGTATAATTAAGAAAAAAAGGAGGAATTAGAATGGCTGACTTTGAATCCCTGGCAAACGCTGTGATTGACTGCAACGTACCTCGAGTATTGGAATTGACCCAAAAAGCTGTGGATGAGGGCAGTAAACCCGCCGACATTATCAACCTGGGCCTCATTGCCGGAATGAACGTGGTGGGCCAGCGCTTCAAAAAGGGGGACATGTATGTCCCCGAGGTCTTGATGGCTGCCAAGGCCATGAACGATGGCATGAGCATAGTGAAGCCCCTGATAGTGGAAGGGGATGTGCCGTCTGCGGGCAAGGTGATTTTGGGAACGGTTTCCGGCGACCTGCATGACATCGGCAAGAACCTGGTGGGCATGATGATGGAGAGCGGTGGCATGGAAGTGGTGGACCTGGGAGTGGATGTCCCTCCGGAGAAAATCGCTGCCGCCGTCCGGGAACACAATCCCGATGTGGTGGGCCTGTCGGCCCTGCTCACCACCACCATGCTGGTCATGAAGGACACCATCGAGGTATTGGAAGAAGAAGGGTTGCGGGACAAGGTTAAGATCATCGTGGGAGGTGCTCCGGTAACCCAGGACTTTGCCGACGAGATCGGAGCCGACGGCTGGGCTCCCGACGCAGCCTCGGCCAAGGACCTGGCTCAGGAACTGGCAGGGAAATAATCAGGGAAAGGGGACAGTAAAATGGAAAATTATGTTAGGTCTCGGTATAAAGTAAATCAGACCACATATTTTGAAATGCTCAGTGAAGAGCAGAGGAAAGAAATATACCAGGCATCCCTGGAGATTCTGGAAAGGACGGGGGCCAGGATTTTTGACGAAGAGTCCCTGGAAATCCTCAAGGAGGCGGGATGCTGGGTTGACGGCGACAGGGTAAGGATTCCCGTGGGGCTGAGCGAGTGGGCGGTGCGGTCTGCTCCTTCCCGCATCCACCTGTACAACAGGAAGGGCGAGTCAAAGCTGATCCTGCAGGGCAACAATTCCTATTTCGGCCCGGGGCCCACAAATACCTATCACCGGGACCCCTACACGGGGGAGAGGCGCCGGCCCGTCGTTTCCGATACGGAAAACGTGGGGAAAGTGTGCGATGCCCTGCCCAATATCGACTTTGTGCAGGACCTGGGGACTCCCACCAAGGTAACGGATTCCCTGGCCGATATCCATGCCTTTAACGCCCTGGTGCGCAGCACCACCAAGCCCATCGTCCACTGGGGTTTTGATACGGATCAGTATCAGGACATCGTGGACATGGCCGCCGCAGTGGTGGGAGGCCTGGAAAACCTGCAGCGCAAACCCTTTATCGTTCTTTATTCGGAGCCCAGTTCACCCCTGCTCCATTCCAGGGAAGCCATCTCCAAGGCCGTCTTCGCCGCCCGCAACAAGATACCCATCGTCTACACCCCCTGTGTAATTTCCGGCGCCACAACCCCCGCCACCATGGCAGGGACCATCGCCCTGGGGGTGGCCGAGAGCCTGGTGGGCATCGTGGT
>SLHK01000115.1 GCA_007136165.1 Syntrophomonadaceae bacterium | reverse complement strand
TACCACGGACCGTCTCATCCATGAGTACAGGAATTTGCTAAAAGCCAGGATTCATGCATAAAAAAAAGGCCCTCAGGCCTTTTTTACAGCTGGTTTAGGGCACTGCGGCACTCCTGGATACTCTCCTCTATCTTTTGGGCCGAATGGGAGAACATGTTGCCGGCCTGCCGGTTGGGGACTTTGGAAGCCAGCTGCCGCAGTTCCTCGGCATTTTTCTCACATTCTTTAATACACTTATCCGCCTGTTCCCGAATATCCATGGGATTCCCTCCTTCCTATGCTTCTCTTTGGGTGACAGCTACCCGTTCATCCTTGCTGCAGTCCCGGCAGGACATAAGGTGTACGCAACTCGCTTCCGGGCTTTCAAAAGTTTCCTCCTCCGGGAAGAGGTCTTCCTTTAAGCCCTGGTAGGGGCTGTAGGGGCCGGCGTAGTCTTCCAGGCGGCCCCGGTCCTCCAGGGGCGAGCCGCAGGAACAGGTAAGGTTGAGCCGGTAAAAACCGTTGCACACGGGGCATATGATGGACACCGGAAAATGCCTCCTCTCGGGAGGTTAACTTTTTATTAGATTACACTCTTTCCAGGAAAATATACAAAGGCTATAATAGGAGGGAGGAGGTGGCCCCATTGAATAAAAAAACCATACGGGAAGCGGCCGGCCTCATGGGAGCAGCCGAAAGGGTCTATGTCCTGTCGGGGGCCGGCATGAGCACCGAAAGCGGCATCCCCGATTTTCGCTCCCCCAAAACGGGGCTGTGGGAGAAGATGGACCCTGTGAAAACATCCTCGGTGGATGCCCTGATGCAGGATCCGGAGCAGTTTTACCGGGTGGCTTTTAAAAGGTATTCGTCTCTTATAGGGACAGAACCCAACATAGGCCATTATGCCCTGGCGGAAATGGAGCAGCTGGGCTTTATCAGGGGGGTTATAACCCAAAACATTGACGGGCTGCATAAAAAGGCGGGCACCCGCCGCCTTTTCGAGGTTCACGGGCATGTCAGGACCTGCCGCTGCCTGTCCTGCGGCAAGAGGCATGCCATGGAGGAACTCCTTATGCAGCTGGAAAAGGATTTGCCCCTGCCCAAATGCAGCAAATGCCCCGGTATGCTGCGGCCCGACATCGTGCTCTTTGGTGACCCCATGGCGGAGGATTACTTTGCCGCCCTGGAAGCTCTGCAGACTGACTGCGACCTTCTGGTGGTGGCGGGAAGCAGCCTGTCCGTATATCCCGTGGCCGCCATGCCGGGCATGGTCTCCCGGCTCATCATCATCAATTTGCAGCCCACCCCCTTTGACAGGGAGGCCCGGGTGGTCATTCAGGAGAAGTGCGGCGAAACATTGTCCGCCATATTGGCGGAGCTCAAAGGCCGTCCGGGCTCCTGAATTCCGCAAAATGGTGAATGATCAACAGGGTGCCTGCCGTTACCAGGACCTGCCCTTCCCTGCCCTCCAGGGCGTTGCTGACGGGCAGGGTGGAGCCGAAAAGGAGTTCCCTGTCGCGAAGGGGGTAGGAGAATCCCCTGGCCGTGACCCCCTTAACCCTTGGGGACAGGGGAATGAGGCTCACGATATCCCCGGGTTCCCCCCGGATAGAGGCCAGGGTTCCCGGGACTGCGGCCTGTACCCGGTGTTGGGGGTCCAGCATTTGCACCCTCAGCTGCGGCGTCGTATACCGGGCCAGAAGGTGGAGGTTGATGAGGGAATGATCCCAGCGGCCGCCCCAACCTCCCAGAATATCGATGGATGGGGGTTTTAAAGCCGCCGCCCTTTCCAGGGCCAACTCCAGGTCCGTGGCATCTTTTTTCACCGGATGCAGGTCCAGGTTGTAGCTCCCCTTAAGGAGCAGATCCCGGTACTCTTCGTCCAGGGAGTCCAGGTCTCCCACCACCAGGTGGGGGGAAATGCCCATTTCCAGGGCGTAGCGGGCCCCGCCGTCAGCGCAGATTATGTGCCCGTACCCGGGGTAGATGCGGGACAGCAGTTCTTTGTGGACGGTACCGTTGGCGATGATTAAGATATCCTTCATAATTGCTCCTAAATTTTGGGTCAGGAGGGCTGTGCTGTGCTCAGATTTATCCTCTTCTATCTTTTGATCCTGCCCAAGTTTGTGATCTGGCCTCTTTTTTTCCTATATAGATTTTACCTCAAAAAAAAGGGAATTGAAAATGATTTTGTCACCCGGCAGTTAAATTACCTCCGGTGCCTTTGGGCTTCCAGATTTAAGGGCCAAGACCCCCTGCAGCAAAATCCTGGGGCACCCGGAGAAGGAAAAGAAGAAAGCCCCGTCCAGTGAAGAGAGGGAGGTAAATGGAAAATCAGCACCCTCAAGTTTCCAAGCGGATACTAAAAAAACTGGCGGAACACTACGCCGGCGCCCGGACAGAGTTGAAATACGGGAACAACTTTCAGCTCCTGGTGGCCGTCATGCTTTCAGCCCAGACCACCGATAAACAGGTGAACCGGGTAACCCGGGGCCTTTTTAAGAAATATAAAGGCCCTGCCGACTTTGCTTCCCTGAAGGAAGAGGAGCTGGCCCGGGAAATCAGAGGGTGCGGCCTCTACCGTACCAAAGCCCGTAATATCATCCTGGCCGCCCAAAGAATTCTCGAAGTTTATCAGGGGCAGGTGCCCGAAACCCTGGAGGGCCTCTTAACCCTGCCGGGGGTGGGGCGGAAAACCGCCAACGTGGTCCTCAGCACGGCCTTCGATATACCCGCCCTGGCCGTGGATACCCATGTCTTCCGGGTGGCGGCCCGGCTGGGATTGGCCCGGGGCAGGACCCCGGAGGAAACGGAAGTGCTGCTGCGGCAATTAATACCGGAAGGGGATTGGAAGCACGCCCACCACTGGCTGATCCAGCACGGGCGCAGCCTCTGCGCCGCCAGGAAGCCCCGCTGCCCCCGGTGCTTCCTGCAGCGGGATTGCCCCGAAGGGAAGCGCTTATTCCCGCAGAGCCCTCCTGACGGTCAAAAAGAGGCCTGACAGGATCAAGAACCCGCCCAGGTAGTGAAAGAGGGAAGGGGGTTCCTGCAAAATTATCCAGGCCAGGATGGTGGCCCCCACGGGTTCTCCCAGGATGATGGTGGATATCAAAACCACCGGTACCTTGTCCAGGGCCCAGTTAAAGACGCTGTGGCCCATCAGGGTGGGGATGACGGCCAGAAGCAGAAAGACCAGGTACACCTGGGAAGGGTAGGGGTAAAGGGGGGCCCTGAAGACAAGGGCCAGGCCCAGAAGGACCAGGGAAGCGGTGCCGTAGACCCAGAAAGTGTAGTTTAACGTGGACACCGTCCGGCGCAGGTTCCGGCCCACCAGCATATACCCGGCTACCATAACGGCGCCTCCCAGGGCCAGGAGGTTTCCCAGCAGCACATTGCCGCCCCGGGAGTGGTCGCCGGCGCTGATTACTACTACCCCGACAAAGGCGATAATAATCCCCGCCGCCGTCGCCGGTGAGATTCTTTCCTTCAAGATGAAATGGGAGTAGAGGGAGACGAAGACGGGATGCAGGGACACCAGTATCACGGAACTGGAAACGGAGGTATAGCTTAAAGATGTGATCCACAGGTAGAAATGCAGGGCCAGGAAAAGGCCGCTCAAGGCATAGTAGAAGGGGTAGTCCTTTACCGCCCCTTTTTGGGGCTCCTTGAGGAGGAACACGGGAGTTAAAATCAGGGTGGTGAATAAGAGGCGGTAGAAGGCCACCACCAGGGGCGGCACATCGATGAGCCTGATGAGAATGGAGGCGGTGGATACGGCTATGACTCCCAGGATAACGGCGGCGATGGCCGGTACATTTTTTTGCATGGGCTGTTCCCTCCCCGGGTATTCTTCGCTTATCAGCATTGAACTTCCTGCTTCCGCGGGAAAAAGCCCTTCTTTAAAAAAGGAAATTTGCCCCGGCAGCAGAACCTAAAGGGAGCAATAAAAATAGTTTTTACGCAAAAGGAGCTGTGCAAGAGACAATGACGGGAACACTGGTAAACGCAGCAGCCATCATAGCCGGAAGCCTTCTGGGGGTTACGCTGAAGAAAGGCCTGCCCGATAGGCTCAGGCAGACCCTCATGTATGCCATCGGCCTGGGGGTCCTCTTGATCGGCACCAGGATGGCCCTGCAGTCCCAAAACGTTTTGATCGTCCTGGCCAGTTTGGTCCTGGGAGGGATTGTGGGAGAGCTTATCAATATCGAAGGCTACCTGGATAAATTCGGCCGCTTTATCCAGTCCCGGGTGGACGAAAACAGCTCCATCGCCAAGGCCTTCGTCACCGCCAGCCTCCTTTACTGCGTGGGTTCCATGGCTGTCATGGGGGCCCTGGAAAGCGGCCTGACGGGAAACCATACCACCCTGTACGCCAAGTCCATCCTGGACGGCGTCACGTCCATTATCTTTGCCTCCACCCTGGGCATCGGGGTCATTTTCTCGGCGCTGCCCGTCTTACTCTACCAGGGGGCCATCACCCTGGCCGCCTCCCTGCTGCAGCCCCTGCTGACCCCCGCGGCGGTGGCGGAGATGACGGGTACAGGGGGCCTCCTGATTATCGGCATCGGGCTGAATGTACTGGAGATCAAGAAGCTGAAAGTCGGCAACCTGCTGCCGGGAATATTCTTTGCCCTTATCCTGTCCACGGCAGCTGCTTATTTCTAATTTAAAAAAGCCGGCGGCAGGCCGGCTTTTAGTACGCCTTAGATATACCTTGCCACCAGGTCTCCGACTTCACTGGTGGTATGGCCCATCTGCCCCGCCTGCATGCTCTTCACATGGTCCCTGCACACCCGCAGGACAGCCTCTTCGATGGCGGCGGCGGCTTTTTCTTCCCCCAGGGTTTCCAGGAGCATGGCCCCGGCGCTGATGGCGGCCAGGGGATTGATGACGTTTTTCCCCGTGTATTTGGGGGAGGAGCCTCCGATGGGCTCGAACATGGAAACCCCCTCCGGGTTGATATTTCCCCCGGCGGCGATGCCCATGCCTCCCTGGACCATGGCCCCCAGGTCCGTGATAATGTCCCCAAACATGTTGTCGGTAACTATTACGTCAAACCACTCGGGGTTCTTCACCATCCACATGCAGAGGGCATCCGCATGGACGTAATCCCGTTCAATTTCCGGGTAATCCGCCTCTCCCACCTGATGGAAAGCCCGCTCCCAGAGGTCGAAGGCATAGGTGAGGACATTGGTCTTTCCGCACAGGGTCAGCTTCTTGTCCTTGTTCCGCCGGCGGCAGTACTCAAAGGAGTAGCGCAGGCACCTTTCCACCCCTTTACGGGTGTTCACCGACTCCTGGACGGCCACCTCGTCGGGAGTGTCCTTTTTCAGGAACCCCCCCACGCCCGCATACAGTCCTTCGGTGTTTTCCCGCACCACAACGAAATCGATGTCGGCGGGCCCCTTATCTTTTATAGGGGTGTAGACCCCGGGGTAAAGCTTTACAGGCCTTAGATTTATGTATTGGTCCAGGGCAGCGCGGAGCTTCAACAAAATGCCCCTTTCCAGAATCCCGGGCTTTACGCCGGGGTGGCCTATAGCCCCCAGGTAAATGGCATCACAGGCCTTAAATTCCTCTAATACAGACTCCGGCAGGGTCTCCCCCGTCCGCAGGTATCTCTCGCCCCCCAGGTCGTAGGGGTAAAACTCCATTTTAAAGCCCTGCCTGGTACCGGCTGCTTCCAGGGCCTTTATCCCTTCCCGGACCATTTCCGGGCCTGTCCCGTCCCCGGGCAGCACTGCTATCTTGTAGGTCATGTGCCTTGCCTCCTTCATACGGTGTATATTGGGTTTCCCTATATTTTAATACAAATACAAGAGTTTGTATATATGCCTGCAGTTTTTCCGGGAAATAAGCCGGGCGGCAGCTTTATTTATAAAGAATTGGCTTTTTGATGCCGGTAAAGGGCGTCGGTTATTTCCTGCAGGACATAAGGCTCTTTTTCTCTCTCCACTGCCCTGGCCAGGAACCGGAAACCCGGGCTGCCGCCGGTTTCCCCCAAGGCCCAGGCGCTGTATCCCCTTATGGTGGGCCGCGGGTCTTCCAGGAGGAGCCTGCCCAGCCGGGGCTCCGCTTCCCGGGCCTTCATGTTCCCCAGGGCAATGATGGCATTTCTCTGCAGGACGCTTCTGCCCCGCCAGAAGATGGGGCTCTCCTGGTACCGGGCGGCAAAATCTTTTTTACTCAGGGCCAGCAGGGGCAGAAGGGGAGGGTAGGGGTCCTGCAGGGGCAGGAAATCCTCGTCGATTTCTTCTCTTTTCTCCTGGTTGTAGGGGCAGGCTTCCTGGCACAGGTCGCACCCGTAGAGCCCGTCGGCCATGTAGGGGCGCAGGCCGGGGTGGATGTATTCACTGGCCTGGCTCAAGTAGGAAAGGCAGCGGCTGTGATCCAGGCAGTAGGGGGATGTTAAGGCCGCGGTGGGGCAGGCATCAAGACACCGCCGGCAGCGGTGGCAGCCGTCGGGGCCGGTCTTTTCGCTTCCAGGTTCCAGGGGAAAGTCCAGGAGAATTTCTCCCAGGAAGGTGAAAGAACCCAGCTTTTCGTTCAGCAGGCAGTTGTTCTTCCCGAAAAAGCCCAGGCCTGCCCTGGAGGCTATGGCCCGGTCCAGCAGGGGGCCCGTATCCACATAAGCCTTGCAGGCGGCCCCGGGCTTTAAAGCTGTAATGCGGGCACAAATTCGTGCCATCTTATGGCCTACCACCTGGTGGTAGTCCCGCACCCTGGCGAAACGGGACCATCTTCCCCGGGGGGTGTCAGCGGGTTTATTGCCGGGGGGAGGGGTCCGGTAATCAAAGCTTAATGCCAGGATGCTCTTAACTTCGGGTAAGAGGAGGGAGGGATCTGTTCTGGCCAGGATGTCCTTCCCGGAAAAGGGCAGCCCAGGGCCTTTTTTTTGTCTTTTGAGAAGATGTTCTCTTGCCGCTAAGAGAGGTTCTGCCGGGGCGATCCCCGCCAGGGAACACCCTTCTTCCAGGGCCATCTCGAGAATTTTTGCTTCCAGTGACACAGGTCAAACCCCATTTTTTTTCTTTATCATAACAAAAAAACCCCTCCCAGTATAGTATAGAGGGAAAGGTATATCTTAGAAATATAGAAGGGTTAGGACTTTTAAAAAAGCAGCCCGCGGCTGACAATCTCGCAGTTCCAGTTCATCCCGCTGTTGTCATCCCAGTTTTCCACGGCATCCTTGAAGCAAAAATTGATCTCTGTCTGCCCTTCTGCCGGTATCTTGCACGCAAAGGAGCCGTCATTTTGGCGCTGCATGGGAACGGTGGCCTTGTTGCTCCAACCGTCATAGCCATAATGGCACCAAACTTCCGGCGCTCCGCTTTTGCTCAACAGGCCCTGGTATTGAATTTGCACCTGTTCCCCCTTTTTTACCTTTCGGGGTTGTACCTTTACCCTGTCGTGATGCATAAAACTCGCCTCCTGATTTTAATATCATTAGTATTTTACTTCTTTGCAGAAAATATAACTCTGGTAATATATGG
>SLHK01000098.1 GCA_007136165.1 Syntrophomonadaceae bacterium | reverse complement strand
TAAAAAGAAGAAAGACGAGGAGGTGGAGGCCTTTGGAAGCGAAAGTGACAGAAATCCGCTGGCATGCCCGAGGCGGACAGGGAGCTGTTACCGCGGCCAAGACCTTGGCGGAAATGTCCCTTACCAAGGACATGTTTTTTCAGGCATTTCCGGAGTACGGCCCCGAACGGATGGGGGCACCCATTCAATGCTTCAACAGGCTCAGCGAAAAACCAATTTCAACCTACTGCGGGGTAACGGAGCCGGAAATCGTGGTGGTGGTGGATCCCACCCTGCTGGAAGTGGTTAATATCACCGTCGGGTTGGCAAAGGACGGGGTTATCATCGTCAACAGCGAAAAAGAGCCTGTCAAGATTCGTGAAGCTTTTAACATTCAGGGAAGAGAGATTTACACCGTAGATGCCACCACCATATCCATTGAATCCCTGGGCAGGTTTATGCCCAATATTCCAATTCTGGGAGCCCTTCTCAAGGTTACGGGGCTGCTGAGCCTGAAAGAAGCTTCGGAGTACCTGAAAAAATCCTTTGGCAAGAAGTTTTCCGAAAAAGTGGTGGAAGGAAACCTGAAGGCCCTTAAAAGAGCCTTCGAGGAGGTGAAGAGCGAATGACATGGGACTATTCAGATATGGGGAAATGGAGCTGGAAGAAACACCCCCGGGGAGCCGTCATTCCCAAGGCCGGTACCGCCCATGATTACAAGACGGGCGGCTGGCGCTCCCAGCGTCCCATTCTGGACAAGGAAAAGTGCATCAACTGCTTCTTCTGCTTTATTTATTGCCCTGATACCGCCATCATCGTTAAAGATGAGGATATGAAGGGTTTCGACCTGAAACACTGCAAGGGCTGTGGAATCTGCGCCCATGAATGCCCGAAAGATGCCATCACTATGGTGGATGAAATAAAAGCCAAGCAGCAGGACGAGTCTGCTTCGGCGTAAGAAAGTTGAAAGGAGGAATCGGATTGCCCAGAACTGTAGCAGCTATTGGAACGGACGCTGTGGCAGAAGCCATGCGTCAAATAAACCCCGACGTCGTCCCGGCATACCCCATCACACCCCAGACGGCCATCGTTGAGACCTTTTCCCAGATGGTTGCCGACGGACGGGTGGAGTCCCTCTTGATAAATGCGGAAAGCGAGCACAGCGCCATGAGCGCCGCCATCGGGGCTGCCGCTGCCGGCACCCGGGTCATGACAGCCACATCTTCCCAGGGGCTGGCCCTCATGTGGGAGATGCTCTATATCGCTTCCGGCCTGAGGCTGCCCATCATCCTGGCCAACGTTAATCGCTCCCTTTCCGCTCCCATCAATATTCACTGCGACCACAGTGACAGTATGGGGGCCAGGGACAGCGGCTGGATACAGCTTTTTTCCGAGAATGGCCAGGAAGCCTATGATAATACCCTGCAGGCCGTGAGAATCGCCGAACATCCCGATGTGAAACTGCCGGTCATGGTCCTGCTGGACGGGTTCATCATCAGCCATTCTATTGACCGGGTGGACTTTTTGGAGGATGATAAGGTTCAAAAATTCGTCGGAAGTTATACCCCCGAATATCCCCTGCTGGATGCCAAAAACCCCGTTACCTGGGGAGCCTTTGACGGGCTCTACGGCCACTACTTTGAATTTAAGAGGGCCCAGCAGCAGGGAATGCTGAATGCTCCCGCCGTCATCAAAAAGGTGGGGGAAGAATACGGACAGATGTCCGGCAGGCCTTACGGCTTCTTCGAGGAGTACCACATGGAGGATGCGGAGTTTGCCGTGGTAGCCTTAGGTTCCGCCACCGGCACCATTCGGGAAGCGGTGGACATTGCCCGGTGTGCCGACATGAAGGTGGGGATGATCAAACTGCGGATGTTCCGGCCCTTCCCTGCGGAAGAACTGGTAAAAGCCCTCTCCGGGGTTAAAGCCGTGGGCATCTTTGACCGTTCCGACACCTTTTCCGGAACCCTGGGCGGGCCCGTCTTCGTGGAAACCCGGTCCGCCTTCTACGAGTCCCCGGTTAAACCCCTGATGAGCAGTTATATCTATGGCCTGGGAGGCCGGGATTTAAGCTTTGATCTGATAGAAAAAGCCTTTGCGGAGCTGGAAGAAACGGCCAGGACGGGTAAGGTCAAGGAAAGAATCAATTACCTGGGCCTTCGTGAAGGGGAGGTGGAATAAATGGCATTGAAACTGAAGGATCTGACAAAAAACAAAGAGTGGCTGACAGGCGGTCACAGGATGTGCGCCGGCTGCGGCGCCCCCACCGCCGTAAGGC
Organism: Syntrophomonadaceae bacterium; assembly: GCA_007136165.1. Taxonomy (GTDB): domain Bacteria; phylum Bacillota; class Dethiobacteria; order PWVN01; family PWVN01; genus PWVN01. The sequence goes on along the minus strand of SLHK01000098.1, from coordinate 5,285 downwards.
AGATACTTTTGGCGGCCCCCCAGGACACCAACCTGGTGGTCTGCAACCCCACGGGCTGCATGGAGGTTTCCACCACCATCTATCCCTACACTTCCTGGAGGGCTTCCTATATCCACAGCGCCTTTGAAAACGCCGCCGCCACCATCAGCGGCGTGGAAACGGCCTATAATGCCCTGAAAAAAAGAGGGAAGCTGGAGGATGATTTCCATTTTGTAGCCTTTGGCGGAGACGGCGGCACCTATGACATCGGCTTCCAGTCCCTCTCGGGAGCCCTGGAGCGGGGCCACCGCATGCTCTATGTCTGCTACAACAACGAAGCCTATATGAACACAGGGATTCAGCGCTCCGGAGCCACCCCATACGGGGCCTGGAGCACCACCAGTCCCTTTGGAAGCGAAAGTATCGGCAAAGTGCAAAACCGCAAGGACCTGACGGCTATCGTGGCGGCCCACAATATTCCCTACGCCGCCCAGGCCTCCATCCACAACTGGCGGGATGTGGCCCGGAAGGCCCAGAAGTCCTTTGCCGTAAACGGCCCCTCTTTTATCAATATCATGGCTCCCTGCCACCGGGGCTGGCGCTATCCCATGGAGAAGACCATCGAACTGGCGAAACTGTCCTTTGAAACCTGCATCTGGCCCCTTTATGAGGTGGAAGAAGGCCAGTGGAAGCTGACGGCCAAACCCCGGGAGAAAAAACCCGTTGAGGAATTCTTGAAAACCCAGGGGCGCTTCCGCCACCTGTTTACACCGGAAAACAAGGGGCAAATACAGATTATCCAGGACTTCGTGGATCGGGAGTGGGAAACCCTCCTGAAGCGCTGCGGCGAGGCGTAAGATAAAAGAAAAAAAGGAGAGGGTTTTTCTAAGCCCTCTCCTTTTTTTCTTTTTTTAAAAATACTGGCCGTGCACCTGCCTTTGACTTAGACCACCAGGCGATACCCTGGTAGGTGGCTCGGGTCAGGCTCTCCCGGGGCACCCGCAGAGACCTGTTTACCGCTGCTTCCTTCCGGATCTGACGGGGTTCACAGATGTGCGCCGCCCGGGACCCAACCGTCAACACCCCTTGCCGGGGCCGGCCCTGACAGGCTGAAGCCGGGGGCAGGAATTAAACCCTGCTATAGCGGGTTGCAGGTACAGGGCACCGCTACCTCCCCGTCTAGCACGGCCAATCTTGCTGACAAAATAAATGGCGGAGAGAGAGGGATTCGAACCCTCGAGACGAGGGTTTTCCCCGTCTACTCGCTTTCCAGGCGAGCGCCTTCGTCCAACTCAGCCATCTCTCCGCAGGGACAATAAGTATTATACACTATTTTAGCCCATTAATAAAGGGGTGGAAAAAAGTGCTGCGAAAACGAATTGGCCGCCTCAACTACCAAAGTAAGTTAACAAAGGGGTCCGGCCTTTTTGTTAACTTACTCACTGAAACCTGTCGCTTTTCATCGTTTTTGCGGCGCCCCGGAACGGCAGGTCAGTTTTGCCCGCAGACAATATCCTTAAGGAGTTTGCTGTCCAGATTCCCCCCGCTTATAATAACAGCAATATTCTTCCCGGTAAAGAGGCGGGGTTCGCTTATGAGGGCAGCAATGCCCAGAGCCCCCGAGGGCTCCGCCACCAGCTTCTCTTTTTCAAGGAGCAGCAGGACGGCTTCCCGGACCCTGTCTTCCTCCACCGGTATTAACTCGTCAATACATTTCTTCGCCATTTTATAAGGAATCTCTCCCACGCCCCCCATAAGGGCGTCGCATATGCTGGGCTTGATGGGAAACTCCCGGTGCCATACCCCCTCCTCCAAAGACTTGAGCATGGCGGGACAGGCCTTCGTCTGGACCCCGACGACCCTGACGGAGGGTTTGATGCTCTTCATAACCACCCCGATACCTGTAATCAGGCCGCCCCCTCCCACCGGCACCACCACCGTGTCCACCTCCGGGTTTTCCTCCAAAATCTCCAGGGCCATAGTCCCCTGGCCGGCGATAACCTCCACATCGGAACAGGGGTCAATATAAATGAGCCTTTCTTTACTTATGAAAGCATCGGCAGCCCTCTGGGCCTCGTTATAGTCATCCCCCGCTATAACGATTTCCCCACCGTAATATTTGATCTTGTCAACTTTGGCAGCGGGGGTTACGGCGGGCACAAAAACCCTGGCGGGAATCCCCCCCAGGAGCCGGGCAGCATAACTAACCCCCGCCCCGTGATTGCCGGAGGATACGGCGATAATACCCCGGGCCTTTTCCCCGGGGGAGAGGGAAGCCACTTTGTTTAAAGCCCCCCTTATCTTGAAACTTTTCACTGTTTGGTGGCATTCCAGCTTCAGAAATACCTGCTGGTCCCCGTCACTGAAGTAGGGAGATACCTCCAGCGGTGACCGGTATATATGGGAACGCAGGCGTTTCCGGGCTGTCAATACATCGTCCAGTGTAACCATTTCCTGTCCTCCATCCTCCCTGACGTCCTCTCTACCCCCACAGAATCTTTTCCACTTCCCTCTGCATTCCCCCTTTGGAGCAGCGGGCCGTGTGGCGGACAGGCAGCTCCTCCAGGTCCTTCAGGGGCTCCGGTACCGGGGTACCGCTGTTGGCGCTGAGATTTTGCATAAGGGTGAAATCGTCCCCTTCCGCCGGCAAACCCAGGGACTTCATGACACTCCGGGCAAACTTATAGGGGCTGGCGGTGGAAAGAATGATGACGGGAGTTTGATCCTTCCCCTGCTGCCTGTACTTCTTATAGACGGAATAGGCTACGGCTGTATGGGGATCCATTAAATAGCCCGCTTCGGCGAAGACCTCTTTTATGGCTGTCGCCGTCTCTTCATCGGTAGCAAAACCTCCAAAGAAATCTGCCAAATTTGCCGCCGTTTTCTCCCGGATTTTGTACCAACCCTGCCGGTTTAGTCTCTCCATCAAGCCGGCAACTTCCTCTCCGTCCCGCCCTGAAGCCTCAAAGAGGAGCCGTTCCAGGTTGCTGGAGGCCAGAATATCCATGGACGGCGACATGGTGACCGCCAGTTCCCGCCGGCGGTCATATAAGCCTGTGGCAAAAAAATCGGCCAGTACTTTGTTTTCATTGGCAGCGCACAGAAGGGTCCTGACGGGAAGCCCCATCTTCTTGGCGTAGTAACCGGCCAGGATGTTGCCAAAATTGCCGGTGGGCACTGCAAAGTTAACCTCATCCCCCAAAGCGATATCCCCTGCGGCACAGGCCTGCAGGTAAGCGTGAAAGTAATAGACAACCTGGGGAATCAAGCGGCCTACGTTAATGGAGTTGGCCGACGAAAAACTGCTGTTATGACGCTTCATCCCCGCCAAAAGGGTGGGGTTGGCAAACATGTCCTTGACGCCCTTTTGCGCATCATCAAAATTTCCTTCAATGCCGATGACATGGGTGTTGTTCCCCCCCTGGGTGACCATCTGCCGCTTCTGCATGGGGCTTACTCCCTTCTCCGGGAAAAAGACGATGATCCGGGTTCCCGGGACATCGGCAAAACCCTCCAGGGCCGCCTTACCCGTATCCCCCGAGGTGGCCGTCAGGATTACCACTTCCCTGGTCAACCCCTCCATGCGGAGAGCCGTGGTAAGCAGGTGGGGGAGCAGGGTGAGGGCCATATCTTTGAAAGCCTGGGTGGGTCCGTGGAAAAGTTCCAGGAACAATGCCCCGGCCCTTTTGGTTAAAGGAGCAATTCCGGGGGCGGAAAACTTGTCCCCGTAGGCTCCATTAATACATGCTTTAATATCATCTGCGGAAAAATCGGGAAGGAATAGTTTCATTACATGATAAGCCCTGCCCCGGTAATCCAGAGGCAGCAGGTCTTTTAAGGGCACATCCAGTTTCGGTATAAAAGACGGGACATACAGGCCGCCATCCCCTGCAATGCCCGTGATAATGGCCTCCGCCGCCGTCACTTTCTTGCCGTTTCCCCGGGTGCTCCGGTAGTGCAGCTGCTGCAAGGTTTTCCCTCCTTTAGGAACGCTCTTAAAAGCTTCTTTCCTCCCGGGCCGGGACTAACCCTGGCCCTGTTTTCCTGTTAAAAAGAAATCCATGAGGCGGTAACCCTCCGAGAAGTACAGCCCGGCCTTCCGGGCATGGGCTTCATCATATACCTGCTCCCTGTCCTTCAGGGGCCGGCAGCTGTCATAAATAAGGAAGGGGACCGGATCCCTGGTGTGGGTGCGCAGGGACAGGGGTGTGTAGTGGTCGGGCAAAACCATAAGACGGTACCCGTACCCCATGTGGTCCAGTCCTTCCTTTACGATTCTTACCACCTGATGGTCTATATATTCGATGGACTTCACCTTGTTGTCCAGTTCGTTGCGGTGACTGGCCTCGTCGGGGGCTTCCAGGTGTATGTAGACAAAATCCCGGCCCGAACCCAGGGCATCCAGGGCCGCTTTGGCCTTGCCTTTAAAATTGGTGTCGATGTTGCCTGTGGCCCCCGGCACATCGATAATTTCCATACCGGCACATTTACCGATACCCTTTACCAGGTCCACGGCAGATATCACCGAGCCTTTAAGATGGTACCTGGCGGAAAAATCTTTTAAAAGGGGTTTTTTTCCTTCCCCCCAGATCCAAAGGGAATTGGCCGGGCCCAAACCCCGCCTCTTTCGTTCCCGGTTGATGGCATGCTCTTCCAGGAAACCGGCGCTCTCCCGCATGATTTCAGCTAGAGTCTCACTGCCCTCCCCTGCCGGCAGGTAGGATTTAATCTTTCTATCCAAAATATCGTGGGGAGGGGTTAACTTCCACCGGAAGGGCCCCTTCTTCCATACCATAAGGTGCCGGTAGCTGGTTCCGGGGTAAAAATTAATATCCCCGCCGCCCCACCGCTCCTGAACCTCCCTAATCAAGGCTGCCCCCTCTTCGGTGGTAATTTCATCGGCACTATGGTCCAGCATGGTTTTTTCCCCATAGTCTGCCTCGGGGGTTACCGTTACCAAATTGCAGCGAAAAGTAACATCCGTCTCTTCCATATCAATGCCCATGCTGGCCGCTTCAAAGGGAGACCGCCCGTTGTAGAAACGTTGGGGGTTATAGCCCAAAACGGACAGGTTGGCCGTATCGCTCCCCGGATTCATGCCCTCGGGAACGGTCTTGGCCAACCCCATAATTCCCTTACGGGCAAGCTGATCCATATGGGGGATACGGGCATGCTGCAGGGGCGTTTTGCCCCCCAGGGCCTCCAGTGGGAAATCTGCCATTCCGTCTCCCAAAATGACCACATATTTCACGGTAATCACATTCCTTTCCAAACCTGCTGCTGCTCTTTTGACGGCCGTCCTTTAC
>SLHK01000031.1 GCA_007136165.1 Syntrophomonadaceae bacterium | reverse complement strand
AGAAGAGGCAGAAGAGGAAGAACCAGAGACAGAAAAAAGAAAATGAGGCAGAAAAAGAGGCATGGGGCCGGGGCCGATCTTTTAAGGAGGGGGGTTTTCAGGTGAAAAAGCTGCGCAAAATACCATTGAGGATGTGTGTGGGCTGCCAGGAAAAGAAGAATAAACGGGATCTGGTGAGAATTGTCAGGACCCCCGAAGGGGATATTACCCTGGACACTTCCGGCAAAAGAGCGGGCCGCGGCGCTTATATCTGCCCCCGCCAGGAGTGCCTGGAAACGGCCGTTAAAAAGAAGCGCCTGGAGAAAAGCCTGCAGCAGCCCCTGACCCCCCATGTGCTTCAGGAGCTTAAAGGGAGCCTTGAGTGCCATGAATGAGAGGGTATACGGGCTCCTGGGGCTGGCCATGCGGGCCGGAAAGCTGGCGGTGGGCCGGGAACAATCCCTGAAACTCATCCGCCGGGGCAGGGCCCACCTGGTTATACTGGCCGAAGATGCCTCAAGGAATACAAAAAAGGATTTTTACGATAAAGGCAAGTATTACTCCGTTCCGGTTCTGGAGAAAGGCTCCATGGACCGGCTGGGGCAGGCCCTGGGCAAGGGCCCCCGGTCGGTAGCGGCTGTAGGCGACGGGGCCCTGGCCCGGAACATAATGAAAAAAATGGAAGCAAGAGAGGGCAGCGATTCTATGTAAAGGGTTCAGACATTGGAGGTGTTCGAATTGAGCAAGCTGCGGGTTTATGAATTGGCCAAAGAACTGGATATTCCCAGCAAGCGCATAATTGAACTGCTGGCGGGTATCGGTGTGGAAGTAAAAAATCATATGAGTACCATCGAAGAAAAAAGCGCTCTCCGCATCAAGGCCCAACTGCGGGGTGAAGACATTGTAGAAGATAAGCCGGCTGCAAAGGAGAAAACGGCGGAGCCCCGAAAGGAAGAGGAGGCAAAGCCCAAACCCCCTCCCAGGCGGAAACGCCCCGTCTCCCCCAGGACCAAGAAGGAAGTGGAAAAAAGCCGCAAAGCTCGCAGGGCTGAGCGGGAGGCGGAGAAGAAGTCCCGCTTGCGGCAGGAGGAAAAAATAATTGTCGAAGGCAAGGTCACGCCCAGGGCCCTATCGGAAATCATGCAGGTAAGCACCACCGATATCATCAGCCGCCTGGTGGAAATGGGAGTTATGGTTACCATTAACGAACCCCTGGAGTTCGATGTCATAAATCTTATTGCCGAAGAGTTTGGTGTGAACCTGGAAGCCCGGGAAGACCCCAAAGAGGCGGAACTCCTCTCCTCCATAGAAAAGGGGGAGGATGACCCCCAGGCCTTAAAAACCAGGCCGCCGGTGGTCACGGTGCTGGGGCACGTGGACCACGGCAAGACATCCCTCCTGGATGCCATCCGGGAGGCCAACGTAACGGCCCAGGAAGCCGGCGGCATCACCCAGCATATCGGTGCCTACCAGGTGAATGTCAGCGGCAAAAAAGTTACCTTCCTGGACACCCCCGGCCACGAGGCCTTTACCGCCATGCGGGCCCGGGGGGCCAAGGCCACCGACATCGTGGTCCTGGTAGTGGCTGCCGATGACGGTGTCATGCCCCAGACGGTGGAAGCCTTGAACCATGCCAAAGCGGCGGGCGTCCCCATGATGGTGGCTATTAACAAAATCGACAAAGAAAATGCCAATCCCGACCGGGTTAAGCAGCAGCTCTCGGATTACGGGCTGGTGCCGGAAGACTGGGGCGGGGAAACCATCTGCGTCCATGTTTCCGCCTTGAAGCGGGAAGGTTTGAAAGAACTCCTGGAGATGATTTTACTCCTGGCGGAAATGGCGGAGCTCAAGGCCAACCCCCAGAGGATGGCCCAGGGAACCGTTATTGAGGCCAAACTGGATAAAGGGCGGGGCGTGGTCACCACCATCCTCATAGCCAACGGTACCCTAAAAGTGGGCGACCCCATCATCTGCGGCAGTATAGCCGGCCGCGTCCGGGCTATGTCCGACGACAAGGGGAAGCGGATTAAAAAAGCCGTTCCTTCCGCACCGGTTGAAGTGCTGGGCCTCCCCGATGTCCCCGAGGCCGGCGACTTTATGCAGTCGGTGGAAGACGAGAAGCTGGCCCGGCAGATCGCCACCAAGCGGATGGAGAAAAAACGGGAATACGAACTGGTCAGAAGGCAAAAAGTAACCCTGGAGGACCTTTTCTCCCGCATCAAGGAAGGCGAGATGCTGGAGTTAAACCTCATATTGAAGGCCGACGTCCACGGGTCGGTGGAAGCCCTGCAGGAATCCCTCTTGAAGCTGGACAACGAAGAAGTGCGGGTAAAAATCATCCACAGCGGTGTGGGCGCCGTCACCGAGTCCGATGTTATGCTGGCTTCCGCATCCCACGCCATCATTATCGGCTTCAATGTGCTGCCGCCCGTCAACGTCAGGAAGCTGGCTGAAAAGGAAGAGGTGGACATCCGCCTTTACCGGGTCATCTATGAGGCCATCGACGAGGTCAAGAAGGCCATCAAGGGGATGCTGGCCCCCGAGTTTAAAGAAGTGGCCCAGGGGCAGGCGGAGATTCGCCAGATTTTCAAGGTTTCCAGGATCGGCACCGTGGCCGGCTGCCACGTTCAGGAAGGTAAGATAACCCGGCAGTCCAAAGTCCGGGTGGTCAGGGACGGCGTTATCATCCATGAAGGGGCCCTGTCATCCCTGAAGCGCTTCAAGGACGATGTGCGGGAAGTGGCCGGCGGTTACGACTGCGGCCTCACCCTGGAAAAATTCAACGACCTGGAAGAAGGGGATATCATCCAGGCGTATACCATGGAAGAAAACCGGGTGGAATAGATAGCCATGCATATAGGCCTGTTAAAAGTGGAGCTGCACCTCCCGGCCCCCCAGTCCCTGAAGGAGAAGCGGAAGGTTACCCGCAGCCTGGTAACCAAGCTGCGGGCCAGGCACAACATCTCCGTGGCGGAGGTGGGTTACCAGGACAAGTGGCAGCGGTGCCTGCTGGCCGCCGCCTGTGTGGCCAACGGCTCGAACCTGGCTCACGCCCAACTGACCAGGGTGCTGGGGGATATCGAGAGGGAAGGGGACATATTGCTGACGGATTATTCTCTGGAAATCATCTGACATCGCAAACGGAGGCCTGGTAGTCGTGTCCAAGCAGAGGATACACAAAATAGGTGAGGAAATAAAACGGGAATTAAGCGATATCATCAGTAAGGATATAAAAGACCCCCGCATCAAAACGGGAGTTATAAGCATCACCGGGGTGGAAGTTTCGGGAGATTTAAGCTACGCCAAAGTTTTTGTCAGCATCTACGGGAAAGATGTGGATGCAGGGAAAGTCATGGATATTATGAAGAAGAGTTCCGGCTTTATGCGCTCCGAATTGGGCAAACACATTCGCATCCGGCATATCCCGGAGCTAATTTTCCAGCAGGATACTTCCATGGCCTACGGAGACCATATCAATAAAATATTGAAAGGCCTGGACACTCAGGATAAAGAAGAATGAAAAGGGCAAAAAATTCTCATCCGGAAGACGAATACAACGGGGTGGCGGAGGTCCTCAGGAGGGAAGACTCCTTTCTTCTGGTCTCCCATATCAACCCCGACGGGGACAGCATCGGCTCCCTGGCGGCCATGTCCCTCCTTCTGAGCCGGCTTGAGAAGGAGCATCTCATCTACCTGCACGATGAGGCACCGGAGCGCTACCGCTTTCTCCTGACGGGGTTGCCCGTGACCCGGGACGCCGCTGCCGCCGGGAACCGGGTTGTCCTGGCCCTGGACTCCAGCGACCCGGCCCGCCTGGGGCAGCTTCAGGGGTTGGCCGGCGACGGCTCTTACCTGGTCAACATAGACCACCACGTGTCCAACACCGGCTACGGCCGCATAAGCCTGGTGGACACCCGGGCCGCTGCCACGGGGGAGATCATCTATCGCCTGGCCCGCCTCCTGCAGGTAGAAATTTCCACGAAAATGGCGGAAGCCCTTTATACCAGCATCAGCACCGACACGGGCAGTTTTAAGTATGACAGCACCACGGAGGAAACCTTCCGCATCATGGCGGATTTGTTGGGGACAGGCTTCAGCTTAAGGAAACTGAGCCTGAAATTATTCGACGAGATGTCTCCTTCAGGCCTCTGCCTCCTCAGGGCGGGCCTGCAGAGCATGGTTTTTACAGCGGAAAACAAAATCGCTTCCATGACCGTTACCGACGCCGTCCTGGCCGCCTGCAGGGCCGGGGAAGAGCACCTGGACGGGCTGGTAAATTATGCGGTGAACGTCAAAGGCGTGGAAGTTGGGCTTCTCTTCAGGGTTAAAGAGTCGGGGGAAATAAAAGTGGGTTTTCGCTCCAAAAGAGTTGATGTGAGCAAAATCGCCGGCTCCCTGGGAGGCGGGGGGCACAAAAAAGCCGCCGGGTGTACCATCAAGGGTTCCCTGAAAGAGGCAAGGGCAAAGGTGCTGGTGAGGGTAGCCAGGGCGGTTTACGATAAAGACCGGGCTTAAAAGCCCAACCGGCCTGAAGCCAACCTTAACAGGGGTGTATTTTTTTATGGACGGATTTTTAAATATTTTGAAGCCCCCGGGAATGTCGTCCCATGACGTGGTGGCCTTCGTGCGGAAACTGTCCCGGGCGAAAACGGGGCACACCGGTACCCTGGACCCCGCCGCCGCCGGCGTGCTGGTCCTGGCCCTGGGTAAGGGTACCAGGCTGGCTTCTTTTATCACTGACAGCACCAAGGTTTACAGGAGCGAACTGAAGCTGGGGCAGGCCACCACCACGGGGGACGCAGAGGGGGACCCTGCCGGGTCCGGCCCGGTGCCGCCCCTGGACTCCGAGAAAGTGCAGGCAGTCTTTAAAAGCTTTACGGGCCCCGTAAAACAGAAACCTCCCATGCACTCGGCCCTCCATCACCAGGGGATCCGCCTTTACAAGCTGGCCCGCCGCGGCCTGGATGTGGAACGCCCTGCCCGGGAAATCACCATTCATGAACTTGAACTGGTGGACATCAAAAAGGAAAGCCAAACCCTGCTCTTTGATGTCACCTGCTCCAAAGGCACTTACATCCGGGTTCTCTGCGAAGACCTGGCCCGTTCCCTGGGCACCGTGGGCCACATGTCCTTTCTGGTGCGCCGGGGCAGCGGCCCCTTCACCCTGGAGGGCACCTGCACCCTGGAAGACCTGGAGAGGGGCGGGGGAAAAAACCTTGAAGAGAAACTTTATCCCCTGGATTACCCGCTGCAGGAACTGCCCGCCCTGCCCTTGACGGCAGGGGAAGGGAAAAGAATTTCCCATGGAAACCCCGTCATATTAACGGAAACCGGGGGGGCTTACCGGGAGGGCCCGGTAAGGATATACTGCCAGGAGCGCTTTATCGCCCTGGGCAGGGTGGTCAAAGAAGAGGGACAGCTTAAGGTTAAACCCGACAAGGTCCTGCTTTAGGGGGAATGTACATGCAGCCGGTAAAGTCAGACTATCAAACCGACCAATGCGTGGAGGGCACGGTAATGGCCCTGGGGAATTTTGACGGGATCCATCGGGGTCACCGGGTTATCATTGAAGAGACAGCCCGGCAGGCCGCCGCCAGGGGAGCCATGAGTTCCGTTCTCCTTTTAAACCCCCATCCCATGCAGTTTTTTAAAAAAGTACCGGGGCCCTTTCTCTTGAGCACCATCGGCGACAAACGGGCCATCTTCAAGGCTTTGGGCATAGAATGCGTCTTCATTGAGGATTTCGACGAGGCTTTTGCCTCCCTGTCCCCCGAAAGTTTCGTCAGGGAATACCTGGTGCGGAAGTACCGGGTGGCGGGGGTGGTGGCGGGCTTCAATTATACTTTTGGCCGGCGGGGGGAGGGAAAAACCCGCCACCTGCAGGAGCTGGGGCGCCGGGAAGGCTTTACCGTCACCGTCCGGGAAGCAGTTTCCATCCAGGGCGAAATCGTCAGCAGCTCCCTTATCCGCAGCAGAATAGCCCAGGGGCGCATGGAGGAGGCAGAATTATACCTGGGCTACCCCTACCATATCCCCGGGGTAGTGATTCCCGGCAGCCGGCTGGGGAGAACCCTGGGGTTCCCTACGGCCAACCTCCAGGTGGACCCCCATATCATGCTCCCCCAAAAGGGCGTGTATTTAAGCTCCGTCCGCCGGAGGCAAAAGAGCTACTATGCCCTGGCCAACGTGGGTTTTAAGCCCACGGTGGCGGGCCGGCACCTGTCGGTGGAGGTCCACCTGCTGAACTTTTCAGGAAATATCTACGGTGAGGAATTAATTGTTTCTTTTTTGTACAGAATGAGAAATGAAAGGGCCTTTAAGAATACGGAGGAACTTAAGGAGCAAATTGTCCGGGACATCATGGAGGGCAAAGAATTGATTAAGGATAAATACGGCGAAAGCGGGACAATTGAGTAATTGTTTACATTGCTTTTTCCTTATGGTAAAATATGAACGCACGCAACCATCAGCTAGGTTAATCGCTTCTCCGACGTTTTTCTTGGCTGATTGGGGATATAAATTTTAAGGAGGTGATTTCGTTTGAGCCTGACCAATGACAAAAAAACCAACCTGATAGAGAAGTTTCAGATTCACGACAAGGATACGGGTTCACCGGAAGTCCAGATTGCCCTTTTGACCGAGCGCATAACCCACCTGACAGAGCATTTGAAGACCCATAAAAAGGATTATCATTCCCGCAGGGGCCTTCTCAAAATGGTGGGCCAGAGAAGAGGCCTTTTGAATTATCTTAAGAAGAGCGATGTGGAACGCTACCAGGTTATCTTGAAGAAACTTGGTTTAAGGCGATAGCATGATCAGCGGGGGTTACCCCCGCTTTTTTAAAAGGGAGGTAAATCAATGGCACAATTCAGTATGAATCTGGCCGGTAAGCCCCTGAGCTTCGAAACGGGGGAACTGGCCCAACAGGCGGGTGGGTCCGTCCTGGTTCGTTACGGTGACAGCGTGGTGCTGGCTACGGCCACGGCCTCGTCGGAGCCCCGGGAGGGGATAGACTTCTTCCCCCTGACGGTGGATTACGAAGAACGGCTGTACGCGGTGGGCCGCATCCCCGGGGGCTTCATTAAACGGGAAGGCAGGCCTACGGAGAAGGCCACCCTGGCTGCCCGGTTGACGGACAGGCCCTTACGGCCCCTTTTCCCCAAGGGGTTTAGGAATTCAGTACATATAGTGGCTACAATCCTCTCGGTGGATCAGGACTGCCCCACGGAAATCATGGCCATCACCGGAGCTTCTGCGGCCCTGACTATTTCCCCCATTCCCTTCATGGGCCCTATAGCCGCCGTGGTGGTGGGCCTGGTGGACGGGGAATTTGTCATCAACCCCGGTGCCGAGCAGTCGGAAAAAAGCGACCTGCACCTGATCGTGGCGGGGACCAAAGAGGCCGTTATGATGGTGGAAGCGGGAGCCTCGGAAGTCTCCCAGGAAGAGGTGCTGGAGGCCATCCTAAAGGGGCATGAAGCCATCAAGGAGATGGTGGTCCTGCAGGAGCAGATGCGGGAGGAAGTAGGGGTCCCCAAAAAGGAGATCCCCGTCTTCGCACCGGCAGAGGAAGTGATGGAAAGGGTTCAGTCCCTGGCCCGGGAGCAGATCCGGGAAGCCCTTTTGATCAGCGACAAACAGGGCCGGGAAGAGAGAATCGACGATATCAAAAAGGAGGTTCGCGAGGGCCTTCAAGAGGAATTCCCCGAGAACGAGGGGGATGTCAAGGCGGCTTTTGAGGATTTGCTCAAGGAAATTGTCCGGGAGAAAATCGTCCAGGAAAAAGT
>SLHK01000010.1 GCA_007136165.1 Syntrophomonadaceae bacterium | reverse complement strand
CTAACCCCCCTGGCGGTACTGGGGTTCCTGCCCCTGGATATACTGCTGCCGCTGCTTAAGCTCGCCGGCGGCGCTGTCCAGGGTCATGGCCAGATTTTCAAAGGTTTTTTTGGCCTGCTGGTCCTGAGTTTGCCCGGCAAAGGTTTTCATGCTGGCGGCGGCGCTCTGGATCTGGGCGATGGCCTGCTGCATTTGAGTATCTACTGTCATTGGAATCACCACCTTTCAGCGCAATAAAAAGGGCCTAAGCTTCTGCAGTAATTGATTTAGCTTCTCTGCATTGCCGGCATACATGTTTTTTGCCTCTTCCCCCTCCACTTCCAAAGCATACTTCGTCAGGTCCGCCTGGGCCTTTTCCAGGCCTCCGTACAGGAGTTCCCTCACCTTGGGCTGGGGAAGCTGCACCGCGTCGTCGAAGAGGTCTAAATACATTTCCCCGGAGGAGTCCACCTGGCCCACAAAGACGTTTTCCAGGGCCACCCCCGCCTTCTCCAGTTCCTCTTCCAACCAGCGGTGGTTCAAGCCCATGTTGGTCAACCCTTCGTTAATGATGTTGCCGTCCATAATCACCGTCTGGGGTTCTGTCCGGGGCAGGACCTTCCACTCCATGTGGTGGGGAGTAATGGGCTTTTTGTCGGATTTCAAAAGAACGTTTACGTCCCCCGTGGCCTCCAGGACGGCAAACTCCACATCGGCCACGTTAAAAACATCTTTTACCCGCAGGTCCCGGAGGAGTTCTTCCGCCGTCAGCCTGGCCTGTTTCAGGTTGTCCTCCATGATTTTCCCCTGCTTTATAAGGACCGTTTCCTTCCCGTGCAGCAGGTCGTGAACCACCTTGCTGCGGGCAGCCAGGTAGTCCAGGGCCAGGGGGATAAGGGTCCAGACCGCCAGGGCCAGAAGGCCTAAAATAAAGTTTTCAATGACCTTCAAGGCTGTCAAAGCCGCAATAACAGCTACCACGCTGTAGACGACGAAGGTAAAGGGAGTCATTTTGGCAGGGTGCTTTTTTCCCATCAACCTGACCACTAGAAAGACCAGCAGAAACAGGGCCAGGGACCTGAGCAGAATTTCCAGGGATTCCGGCATGTGAAGCCTCCTTTACGATCCTTTGTACTGGGGTTCTGCCATCTCCAGGGCTCCCAGGCGCTCTTCCAGATCCCCGATGATGGCCTTTAATTCTTCAAGCCCCTCACCGTAAGCTTTTTTAGCTTCCTCTTCCTGAGCCTGGTTGGCATAAATCCTTAAGGTTCCCCGGACACCCTTCAAGACGGCCAGAGTCTGCTTTAGTTGAGAACCTACTGTCATGCTGATTCTCCTTTGCATCTTACCTGCCTTTCTAGAGTCTCCTCCCCTCTTTCTTAATATTCTCCCAACCCTCTTGCAATAGTTAGCTTAGGAGAGGATATTTTTTACATTTGAATTTCTTTTCTTTTCATGTATGATAGAAATATAGAACACATGTTCGTCTGGAGGTTCTCTGCATGAGCAAAAAAAAGGAAAACCAGTTCATCTGCAGCAGCATGATGCTGCCGGAGCACCGGGAAAAACTCACCCAGCGGTACCGGGAAGAGGAGGAGGAAAAAAAGCCTCTCCTTCCCGGTGAGCAGTCCCGGGAAGAGGTGGCCCACAATTTAACCCAATCCCTCCTCCACCGCCGGGCGGTGGAAGTGCAGGTTCTGTCCGGCACGGAAATTCAATGCCTGCAGGGAGTGGTGGCGGAGAGCCGTCCCCGGGACGGCATCTTAAGGCTGCGGACCGAAAAAACCGTCATGGCCGTCCGCCTGGAGAGCATCGTGGGCTGCCGCCTGGCCCCGGAGGATTAAAGCAGTGGCAGAAAAAAGGCCTGTTTGCAAAACGCCTTATCTTTTCTTGATTTTTGATATCATTCAGTAAAATATTAACGGGTATAAGTTGGTGCCGCCGGCCAAAACTAAGGGTAAGAAATCCCATTAAAAAGAAAGGAGGGTCGTCCCATGGCCCGCAGGAAAAATAAAAGGCCTTTGAACCCGGCAGCAATCCAGGCCCTGAACAGTTTCAAAATGGAAATCGCAGGTGAACTGGGTATTGTGCAGAAAGGCAGCGACGGACGCTCCTTTGAAGAAATATTGGATAAGCACAAGGAAGAAATTGCCTCGGAACTGGGCCTTTCCCAGAGGATTCATGACCAGGGCTGGCAGTCTTTACCCTCAAAGGACTGTGGTTCCGTAGGAGGCCGTATGGGGGGGAAAATCGGCGGTCAGATGGTAAAAAAACTCATTACCCTGGCGGAAGAGGACATGAAAAATCAGGGGAGTTAGCGAAAGGAGGACAACCTGTCGTGGCGAAAAAAAAGAAGGGCTTTAACCTGGATACCCTGGAAAAATATAAGTTCGAGATCAGCAGGGAACTGGGAATCGTTGACCAAACAAACCTGGAAGCCCCCGACAAGTTCAAGGACAACACCCGCTCCCAGGGAAGAAACGCCTTCTACGACTCCATCATAGATAAAGACTAACAAAATGAGTAAGTTAACACGGGGGTCAGGCCTTTTTGTTAACTTACTTTTTTAATAGGGGCAAAAACGAACCGTCCCAATTTGCTACTTTTGCTGTTTGCTACCTTTGCTGCTACCGGCGGATGTAGGTGTTGCGGTACTCCTCGTAATTATCCAGGACTCTTTGTAAAAAGTTCCTGGTTTCTGTAAAGGGGATGTTTTCCCTTCCCTCGTAGGTTCCGTCCCAGGTACCCTCTGTCAGCCAGGTTTTAACCTTGCCCCGGCCGCCGTTGTACGCAGCGATAACCAAAGGCAGCCGGCCGTTAAATTCTTCTTTCAGGTTGGCCAGGTACCAGGTGCCGATCTTGATATTAATGACAGGGTCAAAAAGCATGTCTTCCTGAAAGTCATTAAGGCCCATCTGCTCTGCGGCCCATCGGCCCGTGGCGGGCATGATTTGCATGAGCCCCCGGGCTCCCCGGGGGGACAGGGCCTCGGGGTCAAATTTGCTTTCCACCTTTATGACGGCAGCCACCAGGAAGGGGTCCACCTGGTAGAGGGCAGCCGACTCCGCCATATGTTCGTAGTAAGGCAGAGGATATGCAAACCTCCTGAGGTTGGGAAGAATTCCCTGGGCCACCATGAGGATTGCCATAAGGAGCAAAAACAGCAGTAATCCCTTTTTAAATTTCACCCGTGTCCCTCCGTAAGCCTGTCTCATCCTTTTTCCTTAAGCTTCTTTAAAACTTCTTTAGCTTGCTCCTCCGTTGCCGGAAGCCCTCCCCCGTTATCGATGACGAAGTCCGCCCGCCTCACCTTTTCCTGCAGGGGCATCTGGGAGGCGATGCGCAGGGCGGCTTCTTCCCGGGTAAGCCCATCCCTCTCCATGAGGCGTTTTAGCTGCACCTCTTCGCCGGCATAGACCACAACTACAGCATCGGTCCTGGCATTAAGGCCTGTCTCAAAAAGCAGCGGGGCATCCAGAATGACCATATCCCTTCCCTCCTGCCGGTAAGCCTTTAGGGCGGCATCAATCCTGGCGAGGATGGGGGGGTGCAAAAGCTCATTGAGCCGGTCCCGCAGGACGGGGTTTCGAAAAACTATTTTTCCCAGGGCAGACCGGTTTAATCCCCCGGCCTCATCCAGGATTCCCCTGCCAAACTGGCGGCAGAGGGCTTCAAGGCCGGGAGATCCGGGTCGGACAATTTCCCGGGCAATACGGTCCGCATCGATTATGGCGCAATCCATTCGTTGAAAAACAGCGGCCACGGTACTCTTACCCGTGGCTATGCCGCCCGTCAGCCCCACTACCTGCATTCTCATCTCCCCCTGGAGAGTTTTTTTGCAAAGGACTCTTATATTATATTGATAACTCCCAGAATTATCAATACCCCTCCTGCCAGCCAGGAAGCTTTGCTGCTGTCCAGGCTTTTGGCGTATTTTTTCCCCAGGGAGACGCCCCCCGTCACGAATAAAAGCTTGCAAACACCCACCAGCAAACAGGTCATCACGGGCGAGTACCCCGCCATGGCAGCACCGAACCCGGCGCCGAAGGCATCCATGGCCAGGGCCACGCCCAGGACGGCGGCTTCGCCGGCACTGATGGAACCGGAACTGTCAAAGTCCGCCTTCTCCGGCTCCCGCAGAAGGCTCCGTAAAGAGGTCCTGGTTTTATGTACTTCCCGGCCGGCAGCCTCCTCCCGGGACGCGTTCCAGATTATGTAGCATCCCACCAGAATGAGAATGCTCCCTCCCACCAGGGAAGCTATATAGGGGGAGAAAAAAGATGCCATGGAACGGCCCATAAACATGGCCGCCAGGAGGGCTATGGAAGAGGAAATGCTGACAATGAGGAGGGACAAGATAGGCACGTAGAGATTGCGTACACCGTAGGAGAAACCTGCCCCCAGGCCGTCGATACTGACGGCTGCCGCCAGCAGAAAAGATGACAAGAACTCCAAACTCTGCTGCCCCCTTTAGAGATTTTAGTACATATTATGGGAGCAGCATGAAAGCGTGCCTGTCTAACAGTTTCTTTTAAGGGCGCCGGGGCTGGCAGGCGGGGCAGAAATGGGAACTCCTGCCGGCGATGGTTATTCTTTCAATAACACAGCGGCAGTGGGGGCACTCCTGCCCTTTGCGGCCGTAAACCCGGAGGCACTCCTGGTAAGAACCGGCCCTGCCGCCGGCATCCAGGTAATCCCTCCTGCTGGTGCCCCGGGCCAAAATCCCTTCCTGCAGGACCTGCCTGACGGCGGCCCAGAGCTTTTTTGCCTCCTCCAGGTTTAAGGAGTCAGCCCGGCGGTCCGGG
The DNA here is from genome assembly GCA_007136165.1 of Syntrophomonadaceae bacterium. Taxonomy (GTDB): domain Bacteria; phylum Bacillota; class Dethiobacteria; order PWVN01; family PWVN01; genus PWVN01. Next base: position 3,006 of record SLHK01000010.1, on the reverse strand, counting down.
CTGAGGCCCGCCTTAAAAAGGGCCTCATCGGCATAGATGTTGCCGATGCCCGCCGCCGCCTCCTGGGAAAGGAGAAGGCTTTTCAAGGGCCTTCCCGTTTTTTGGCAGCGGCCATGGAGGAAGGCGGGCGTAAATTCCGCCTCCAGGGGTTCGGGGCCCAGGCCCTGCAGCCCCCCCACCCGGGAGATGTCCTCCCCCTTGACCAGCCACATGGTGCCAAACTTGCGCACATCATGAAAGTGGAGCTCATCCCCGCCGCTAAAAAGAAAAACCCCGCGGGTATGGCTGGTGGGCGGCGTGGTTTCCGGATAGTACAGGAGGCGCCCCGTCATCCTCAGGTGCACCACCAGCCTGAAGCCCCCGGATAAATAAAGGAAGAGGTATTTGCCTCTCCTTCCGGTTTTCAGTATTTTTTTCCCCCTCAACCGGGCGATAAATTCCCCGGGGGAGGGGTATTTGACAAACCCCTGAAAATAAAGGTTCACATCTCTTATGACCCTGCCCGGCAAAAGCTTTTGCAAATCCCTGCGTATGGTTTCCACTTCCGGCAGCTCGGGCACCTGAAACCCTCCTCCGTCAGCCCAGGGGCTGCATATCCAGCCAGTTGGGCCCGTATTTTATGTCCACGGAAAGGGGCACCGCCAGGTTGTTGATGACCTTCTCCATAACCTCCCGGATCAGGAGGGCGCTTTCCTCCAGTTCTCCTTCCGGCACCTCAAAGACCAGTTCGTCATGGACCTGCAGGAGCATGCGGGCTGCCAGCCCTTCCCGGGCCAGGCCCTGGGCCATCTTTACCATGGCCATCTTGATAATATCTGCTGCCGTTCCCTGGATGGGGGTGTTGATGGCCATCCGCTCGGAAAAGCTCCGCAGGTTGAAGTTCTTGTGGTTTATATCGGGCAGGTAGCGCCTCCGCTTCAGGAGGGTGGTGACAAAACCGTCCTTCCTGGCCTTCTCGATGGTCTCGTTCATGTACTGCTTTACCCGGGGGTATCTCTGAAAGTAGCGCCGGATAAAATCCCCCGCTTCCTCGCGGCTGATGTTCAAAGCCTGGGAGAGGCCGTAGTCGCTCATCCCGTAGATGATGCCAAAATTTATGGCTTTAGCCCCGCTGCGCATGTCGCCCGTCACCTGGGACAGGGGGACGTGCCAGACTTCCGAGGCTGTCTTGCGGTGGATATCTTCCCCCTGGTGAAAAGCCAGGGTGAGCCCCTCGTCCCGGGAAAGGTGGGCCAAAAGCCGCAGCTCAATCTGGGAATAGTCCGCCGCCAGCAGCGCCCAGCCCTCCCGGGAGGGGGTGAAGGCCCGGCGGATCAGCCGCCCTTCTTCCTGTCTTATGGGGATGTTCTGCAGGTTCGGCCCCGTACTGCTGAGGCGGCCCGTGGCCGTAACCGTCTGGTTGTAGGTGGTATGTATTTTCCCTGTTTGCGGGTCTATTAAGTTTAAAAGCCCCTCCACATAAGTGGTCCTCAGTTTGAACCGGTACCTGAGCTGGAGGATTTTGGCCACAATTTCATGGCGCCCTGCCAGCTCTTCCAGGACTGAGGCATCGGTGGAGGGCCCTGTTTTGGTTTTTTTCAGGACGGGAAGCCCTAGTTTTTTGAAGAGGATCTCCCGCAGCTGCACGGGAGAATTTATGTTGAAGGTTTCGCCGGCCAGGGCGTATATGTCCTCCCTCAAGGCATCTTCTTTCTCCTTGATTTCCTTCCCCATGGCCGCGAGGATGCTGCCGTCCATTTTAACCCCCTGGCGCTCCATGGCGGAGAGGACCTGGATTAAGGGAAGCTCCATCCGGTAAAAGAGTTCCTCCATCCCCAGGTCAGCCAGGTTTTTCTGCAGTACGCCGTAAAGCTCTTTCAGCAGGTGGAGGCCGACGCCGGGGGGCAGGCCTTCCGCCTCCTCCGGGGCCAGGGAAACCTGCAGAAAATCCCGGCTCAAAGCCGGCAGGGAAAAATCCTTCCGGGTGGGGTCCAATAAATAGGCGGCAATGCCTGCATCAAAGGCCAGCCCCTTCAGGATGATGCCCCGGCCTGCCAGGTAATGGAGGGCGTCCTTCCCCAGGGTGGTAATTTTAGGCGTGGCAGGGTCTTCCAGGACCGGCTGGAGCAGGGAAAGCAGTTCCCCCCCCTTTCCTTCATCCAGGGGGATATAAAAGCCTTCCCCTCCCTGGAAAAGAGCCATTCCCCGGGGCTCCTTTTTCCAGGCGGCGCCTTTGCCCGGCTGATGGCTAAAGAGGAGGAATAAAGGCGCCCCCGCCTTCACCTTCCCCTCCAGTTCCTTTCTCCCCGCCTCTTTAACTTCCACCCCTTTTGGCCCTTCAACTTTCGCAGGTTCACCCTGATTTTCAAAGGCGAGCCTGTCCATAAGGGAAGTAAATTCCAGCTCCTGAAAAAGTCCCTTAACCTTTTGGGAGTAAATCTCCTTTGTCTTAAACCTGTCCAGGGAAAATTCCAGGGGAACCCGGCGGCAGATGGTGGCCAGTTCCTTGCTGAGAAGGGCCTGTTCCCGGTAGGTTTTCAGGTTGTTCCGCACCCTCTCCCCCGCTACGGCATGGCTGTTGTCCAATATTTCCTCCAGGGTGGGAAACTGCTGCAGAAGCTTCAGGGCTGTTTTGTCCCCGATGCCGGGAACCCCGGGAATATTGTCGGAGGAATCCCCCTTAAGGGCCTTGTAATCCACCACCTGCTCCGGCAGAAGGCCCATCTTCCCCAGCAGGCCCTCCCGGTCCAGCAGCTCGAACTGGGAAATCCCCTTTTTCACCAGGGCAACCCGGGTGTGGGGGGAGATGAGCTGGAGCACATCGCCGTCCCCGCTGACAATGAGGGATTCCATGCCCCGGGCGGCGGATTTTTCACAGCAGGTGCCGATGATGTCGTCGGCCTCATAGCCCTCGACTTCCAGGATCTCCACGTCCATGGCCCTCAGGATATCCTTGACCAGGGGGATCTGCTCCCGCAGTTCGTCGGGGGCCTTCTTCCTCTGGGCCTTGTAATCCTCATAGACCTG
>SLHK01000218.1 GCA_007136165.1 Syntrophomonadaceae bacterium | reverse complement strand
GGTTTCCCCACCACCGACACCGTCCGGGTGAAAAAACTCCTGGACCGCCTCCACCGCAAGATTGAAAACCACAAAGAGGAAATCACCATAATGGAGGAACGCCACCTGGAAGATGCGGAACTTATAGTCTTCTGTTACGGCTGCAGCGCCCGCTCGGCGGAGCAGGCTGTCAAGGAAGCCCGGGAAGAGGGGCTGCCCGTTGGTTACCTCCGTACCGCCACCATCTGGCCCTTCCCCGGGGAGAAAATCGCCTCCCTGGCGGAGAAGGCGGGGGCCTTCCTGGTCCCGGAAATGAACATGGGACAGCTCATCGGGGAAGTGGAAAAGGCCGTCCGGGGCAAGGCCCGGGTGGCGGGGGTGAACCGCTACGACGGCGAGCTCATCACCCCCGGGGAAATACTAAGCAAAATCAAGGAGTTGGTATAGGTGCAGACGTTACTGGCAGATTTCGTGCGCAGCAGCCGCCTGCCCCATATCTGGTGCCCGGGCTGCGGCAACGGTCTCATCATGGGCTCCCTTATCCGGGCCATGGATGCCATGGAGCTAAAGCCCAAAGAAATCGCCATCGTCTCCGGTATCGGCTGTTCCTCCCGGGCCGCCGGGTATTTGAACATGCAGACTCTCCATACCACCCACGGCCGGGCGGTGGCCTTTGCCACCGGGTTAAAGATGGCCCGTCCGGAACTCAAGGTTTTTATCATCACCGGGGACGGTGATTCCACCGCCATCGGCGGCAACCATTTCATCCATGCCGCCCGGAGAAATATCGATCTGAACGTCCTCATCTTCAACAACAACATCTACGGCATGACGGGGGGGCAGGCCTCTCCCCTGACTCCCCAGGGCAAAAAAGCCACCACCGCCCCCTACGGCAACGCCGAGAGGAACTTCGATATTATGAACCTCTCCAAAGGGGCCGGTGCCACCTTTGCCGCCCGGGTGACCACCTACCACCTGCGGATGCTGGACAAAATCATCAAGAAGGGCGTGGAAAACAAAGGCTTCAGCGTCATCGAGGCCTTGACCCCCTGCCCCATCGGCTACGGCCGCCGCAATAAAATGGGGGATGCCAGCGATATGCTGAACTCGTACAAGGAGAACTCCATCCCCTACGAAAAATCCAAGACCATGGCGCCGGAGGACCTGGTTGGCAAGATCACCGTGGGCATCCACCACGAAGAGCAGGCGCCGGAGTTTGTGGAAGAGTACAGCCGCAGGGTCAGCAGGGCCCTGAAACAATAGGATTGCCAAAAAAAGAGCCCGGAAGATATTCTTTCCGGGCCATTTTTCAGGGTAAAAGGAGGCATTTCCGTGAACAGGAAAGAATTCAGGCTCAGCGGCTCCGGCGGTCAGGGGCTCATACTGGCGGCCATTATCCTGGCGGATGCAGCGGGCCAGGAGGGGAACTACGTGGTCCAGACCCAGTCCTACGGCCCGGAAGCCCGGGGCGGGGCCAGCAAGGCTGAGGTTATCATCGATTCCCAGGAGATAGATTATCCCAAGGTTACAAACCCTGACTTTGTCCTGACCATGAGCGGGAAGGCTTACGAAAAATACGGCAGCGCCTACCAGGAAGAGGGCACCCTGCTGGTGGATTCCACCTTTGTCAAGGACTTATCCCTCTCGAATAAGAAAGTGGTGGCCCTGCCCATAACCAGGCTGGCCCGGGAAAAAATAGGCAAAGAAATTGTTTCCAATATCGTGGCCCTGGGCGTAATCAACGGCCTCGCCCGGGTCATCGGGGATGAGACCCTGAAGCAGGCCGTCCTCAGCCACACCCCTGCCGGCACCGAGGAGTTGAACGTCAAGGCCCTGGAACTGGGCCTGGCTCTGGCCCGGGAATACCTGAAGAAAGGTAAATAAGGAAAATTATTTTACCACGTAAATAAAGAGGAATAGAAGGATTCCCCCCCTGAATGCAGAAATCATTAAGGGATGCCCGCAGGGGGGGAAATTAGTCATGCGCAAAGCCAACTACAAACAGGCCCTCCTGGTGGTGGCCGTAACCACCATAGCTGGTGAAATTCTTATTTACCCTTCAGACCTGGGCTTTAAATACTCCATCGCCAGCGCCGTCTTCATGTACTCCATCCTGAGCTTGCCGAACCTGCTAATCATACCCACAGGGTCCCTATCGGCCCTGTGTATCTTTGGTATGGGGGTTTTCCTCGACTTTTTCCTGCGCTCCCCGGACCTTCCCCTGCAGATGATTTTCGGGGACCGCTTCCTGGAGGTCCTTTATTTTGTCTTCCTGGCCGTTATCCTCCAGGTGGGAGGGATCAACAAGTTTTCCGGCCTCCCCTTCTCCGCCCGCCTGGGCGGCTTTATGGTGGCGGCGGACCTCTCGGCAAAACTGTTGGAAGTCACCTTCCGGGGTGCCCTGGCCAACCTCATCCAGCAGCCCCTGGACCTGGGCATCCTGCTCACCAGTTCGCTGGTACAGGTGTTCCTGGTCTTCAGCCTGCTGAACATCAGCTACTTCAAGCAAATCCGGGTCCTGGACGACCAGGCCCGCCTGCGGTTTGAACGGACCCTCATCATCACATCCAACCTCTACGATGAGTACTTTTTCATGAAAAAGTCCGCGGAAAATATGGAAAAAATCATGGCCGAGAGCTACCGCCTTTACAAGATGCTCAAGGAAGGCCCGGGTGACAAGGAATCGGAACAGCTGGCCCTAAAGATAGCCGAGGAGGTCCACGAGGTCAAGAAGGACACTTACCGGATCCAGGCGGGGCTGTCCAAAGTTGTGGACTTCCGCAAGGTAGTCAAGGAAATGTACCTGTCGGAAGTCCTGGAGCTCATCATCAAGGCCAACAGGAATTACAGCCAGCAAATCCAGAAGCAGATCCAGTTTCACCTGGAGACGGATGAAGACTTTACCCTCAAGAGGATCCACCCCATGCTGGCCATCATGAACAACATCGTGGAGAATGCCGTGGAAGCCATTCCCCGGAAGGGCAACATCTATATTCATTCCCAAATAGACGGGGAAAACCTTAAGGTTACCATCAGCGACGACGGCCGGAGGGTTAACCCCAAGGACAAGGACCATATATTTGAACCCGGTTTTACCACCAAGTTCAACGATAAGGGTATCCCCTCCACGGGCATCGGCCTGCCCTACGTCAAGGGCCTCATGGAAGACCTGGGAGGACGGGTTACCTTTGAACAATCTGAGGGAAGAAAGAAATTCACGCTCATCTTCCCCAGAGAAGAAATAGGAGGGTAGCACCATGGACTACAGCTTTATAATCATCGACGATGACGTGGCCTGCCGCCGGATGCTGGGCAGGATCATCGAAAAGGAGCACCTGGGAGAAGTGGTGGCGGAGTTTTCCGACGGCCGGGGCGACATCATCTCCAAGATCATGCATGAACTTCCCGACATCGTCCTCATTGACCTCCTGATGCCGGGGGAAGACGGAATTGAGATAGCCAAGAAGCTGAAGGAGCGCGCCTTCCAGGGAAAAATCGTCATGATTTCCCAGGTGGAGAACAAGGAAATGGTGGCCCAGGCCTATTCCGCCGGCATAGAGTTTTATATAACCAAGCCGATTAACCGCATCGAAGTCCTTTCCGTCCTGGGGAGGGTGATGGAACGCATTGAAATGCAGGAATCCTTCCTGAAGGTCCGCAGCTCCCTGGAGGCCCTGGATTCCATCAACCACATGGCCCGCAAACTAAACCCTTCGGGGAAAAGCATGCCCCCGCCCTTGCAGCAGGACAATGAGGACATCATCCGGAACCGGACCATGGAAATCCTCTCGGACCTGGGGATTATCGGGGAGCCGGGAAGCCACGACCTGGTGCAGATAATGATCTTTTTGAGCACCGTCCCCGACACGGAAAAATACCTGGGGCAGTTCCGCCACTTGAAGGAGCTTTACTCGGCGGTCCAGCGCAAATACCTGAAAGGGGACTACAAGGAATCCACCGATATCAGAACCATAGAACAGCGGATCCGCCGGGCCGTGAAGCATTCCATGGAGAACCTGGCAGCCCTGGGGCTGGAGGACTACTACAACCCATACTTTGAACGCTACGGCTCCAAGTTCTTTGATTTTAACGAGCTGCGGCAGAAGATGCGGGAACTCAAGGAAGAAAGAAAAGAGCCCTCCAAGACCCGGGTCAATATCAAGCAGTTCATCAACGCCCTGTATATGGAGGTGGTATCGGGGAAAAAGTAAAAGAGATTATTTTGCCCGGAGCTTTTGGGTGGCTTCGGCCACCTCCACAATCCGCTGGGCCAGGATTCTCGCCCTCGCGGCGGCGGCATGGTCTTTCTCTTTAACAGGGGCGGTGGCCAGGGCCCCGTGGTGGCCGGCATCCGCCTCATCCAGGCCGTCACCGACGATGGTCATGCCGTGGATGAGCATCATATCAAAGAGGGCCTTGGCCGTGGTTTCCTGGCCGCCAAACAGGGCTGCCCCTGCTGTAACAACCCCTCCTACCGTGTTCACCAGGCTTTTTTGGCTCCTCAAGCTGCGGGTTTTATCCCAGAACCCTTTAAGCTGGGCGGAAACCGTCCCAAAGTAAACGGGGCTTCCCATGATGAGGCCGTCGGCACGGCTGAGCTCCTGGTAGGCACCTTCCAGATCCGTATCCCTGTAACAGCGGCCGTCACATTTGGGGAGGCAGTGCCGGCAGAAAGGGTTTTTTTGCCCGCTCATAATGTCCGTCACAAATATTTCCCGGGTTTCACAACCCTGTTCCGCTGCCTTTTCCAGCCCTGCCCCTATGAGAAAACTGGTGCTCCCCTTTTTCCTGGGGCTCCCGTTAATTCCAAGAATCAGCATATTCTTCCTCCTCGATTTTTTAGTACTAGGCCTTTTTCACCGTTATGCCTCCCATGACAGCAGTACCCCGGATGACCACAACCCGGTCGGGGTTGTCGTGGAGGCCCACCTCCACCCGCTTGTTGGCGATGATGCCACCGGCTTCCTCCTGGAGGAATTCCAGCCCCCCCATGACCGCATTCCCGTCCATGATAACACCGATGTCGCCGGGGACATAAATGTCTATGCCCCCCATAAAAGCGGTGCAGTCCAGGACCGTCTGCCCTTCAGGGATGCGGGCCCTGCTCAGGTCCAGCTTCACCCCGCCCATAAAGGCCACGTAGGATTCGTCCTTTAAGTCCCATGTCATGCGCCCCCGGTTCACCTCTCCCATAACAGCCCAGTTGGCCTTTCCCGAGGAGCGGCCCAGGGGCCTGCCGCCCCGAAAGAGGCTGACCCCGACGAGAATGATGACCAGGGGCCAGAAAAGCCGCCAGAACAGGCTGAAATCCACCTGAAACCAGCCCAGGTTCCTGCCCAGGTAGGCGCCGCTTACGAGGATAACCACCAGGCCTGTAATAAACTGGCCCGAGGAAAAGTAGGTTTTCTTACCGTCCCGGGTAACTCTGCCCAAAGATTCCAGGGCGATGCCCAGCCCCCAGAGAAGGGGGAAAACAGGCCAGTAGGTGCGCAGGTTTAAGTCCACTCCCTCGATATCCAGGTTGTTCACCAGGAGGGTGACCCCCAAAAGAATGAGAAAAATACTTACAAGTACCCGGCCCCGAAAAAATGACATGATGATTCCTCCCCATACGTTTTGGCTGCCGTAAAGCCCGGGGATTCCCGCCGCCGTCAAGAAGGCCGGAGCCGCCGGCAGGAAGGCCAGCCGTTCCCCCATTATTCTACCCTTTTTACTCTCCGGTGTATATAATTGTTAGCAAAATTTTACCTTTTTCCCAGGCCCTTTTTCTAGGCCCCTTGCCCTTGCCCGCCGGCGGTTTTTGCCAGCCTGACCCGGGTCTCGTTGACCGTCATGCCGCCGGCCCCCGTTACCCCGTCCCGGGTAAGCAGGTTTACCCCCCGGCCTTCGCACACCCAGCCGCCGGAATAAGCAGCCACTGTCCCCGGGGGCAGGGATTGGTCAATGCGGGCTGCCGCCTCAAGGCTCCCCGCCGGGGAGGATACCCGCAGTTTATCCCCCTCCTTCACCTGAAGCCCCGCCGCATCCCGGGGGCTCACGAAGAGAGGGAGGGTGCCCTTTGGGGAGGGAATTTTCTGGGAGTGGATCTGGTGGCGGGGCTTGGGGGTCAAGAGGGTAAATTCATCGGAGGCCGGCTCCTCTCCCATGGGGGGCAGGCCGGTGATTATATTGAAACCGTAAGGGTCCAGGTGGGGTATATCGGGCAGAAGGGGGTTTTTCAGCCAGCCGCCTTTAAGTTTATCCCAGGTTATCCCGTGGACGTGGAGGGGTTTGAGGACTCTCTCCAGCCATTCCGCCGGGGTGCCCGCCATCTCCCCCTCCAGGCCCAGGAGGCGGGCGGTATTTTGAAAAACCTCCAGGTCCGAGGGCAGGCCGGTTTCCAGGGCCGGGTTAACGGGGCCCAAGAAGTTGTGGCCCCAGGAGCCCAGAAGGTCTTCCCTCTCCAGAAAGCTGCTGACGGGGAAAATCAAATCCGCCTGCAGGGCCGTATCCGTCAGGAAGAGCTCGTTGACAATGACAAAGTCCAGGGAGCCAAAGGCCCGGGACAGGAGGGAACTGTTGGGCACCTGGGCCAGGGGGTTTCCCCCCACCACCCAGGCCAGCTTCAGGGGAGGGTCGTCAAGGGACAGCATTCCCCTGGCCAGGGATGGCTCGTATAGGCCCCTCTCCCCCCGGGAACCTCCCGTCAGGGACTGGTCCAGGTGCTGCCAGCCGGGAAAGGAGAGGTTTACCCCGCCCCCCCTCTTTCCCAGGTTCCCCAAAAGGGCCCCCAGGGCATTGATGAGGCGCACCGTCTCCACTCCCAGGGAATTATAGGTCATCCCCACTCCCAGGTATATGGCGGCCGGCTTTCTCTCTGTCAGGCATGACGCCAGCTCCTCCAGGGCTTTGGCCTCTATCCCCGCCCGGGCCAGCAGTTCCTCCCGGCGGTAAGAGGAAACCAGGGCCAGGAATTTCTCCCGGCCTTGGGGATTATTTTTCAGAAAATCGGGGTCCGCCTGCCCCCGGGCTATAATTTCCTGTACCAATAGGAGGGCCAAAGCCCAGTCTCCGCCGGGCCTTGGAGCCACGTGCAGGTCCGATCTGCGGGCCGTGGGGCTCCTGCGGGGGTCCACCGTCACCAGGAAGGCCCCCTTTTTGCGGGCCAGGGCGGCCTGGTGGAAGAGGTGGGGGTTGGTATCGGCGGCATTCCTGCCCCAGAAGAGGATGGCCCTGCTGTGGGCCAGGTCCAGGGGGGAATGGCCCCGGCGCCCCTGGCCGAAGTCCAGTTCCTGACCCTTTACGGCGTTGGACAGACAGAGCCCCCCCACGTTCCGGGTAGCGCCTCCCATAAGGTTAAAAAACCGCCGGCTCAGGGAATTGAGAACGGCCTGGGAGCCTGAAAGGTGATATAAAAGAAGGGATTGGGAGCCGTGAACATTCACCGCCTTCTCCACTTCCCGGGCCGCTACGGCATAGGCCTCGGCAAAAGGTATGGGCACGAATCCCTGCCCCCGGCGGAGCAGGGGGGTTTTAAGCCTGTGGCTGCTTTCCAGCATCCGGGGGTATTTATACATTTTTGGGCAGAGAAAACCCTGGGTCACGGGGTGGTCCGCAGCCCCTCTCAGCCTGACAACCCGGCCCTCCCTTACCTCCGCTATTATCCCGCAGGTATCGGGACAGTCCCGGGTGCAGGTGGTTATGACCTCTTTTATGCGGGAGCCCATACTATTCAACCTCCTTGCCTGATTCCTGTCCTTTCTTTTCTACAGGCACTGCCAATAATCCTGCGCAGTCAAAAAGATCGCCAAGTTAACAACGGGGTCAGGCTTTTTGTTAACTTACCCTTTCTTAGAGGGCAAAACGAACCGGGAGTTAAGGCGGTGGTTAGGGGACGCCATTCCATAATACAACTAAGTATCTCATGTTATAAGATTAAGTATGGTGTCCCTGTAATTTC
>SLHK01000041.1 GCA_007136165.1 Syntrophomonadaceae bacterium | reverse complement strand
CAGGGTTAAAAAATCCTGGCTGTTCTCTGCCTGCCGCAGGGCCATGGTCCCCACAGCGGCAATTTCCCCGCAGCCCATATCCCGGGCCTCCCGGGCAAAGCGGCAGATAATGCCGCAGTTTCTCTCCATGGCATCCCGGGAAAGGGTGCCCGTCCTGCGGAGCCCCCGGCCCAGGGCCCCAATCTCAACCCTGTCCGCCAGGGTCTTTAAAGGCCCTTCGGGGGTATTTTCAGCCACATAGAGCTTTATGGAGTTGGATCCCACATCGATGACGGCCTTGCCCTGCATCCCGGACTTCACCGGCCCGTCCCCTATCATCCGGCTCCCGTCTCCGGGAGGAGCTCTCCCTTGAGGACGGTAACGGCATATCCGCCGATATGGACCCTGTCCCCCTCCAGCTGAAGCCTGAGTTCCCCTCCCCGTCGGGAGGCCTGAAAGGCGGTGAATTCATTTTTCCGGAGGCGCTTTTGCCAAAAGGGCCCCAGGCAGCAGTGGGCGGAACCCGTTACCGGGTCCTCGTCGATGCCTTCCCCGGGGTCAAAGAACCGGGAGACAAAATCGTAAGGGGGCTTCCCCGGGCTGGTAACAATGACGCCGCCGGGATGGGCCTTTTTCAGCCTGTTAAAATCGGGGGCCGCCCTCCTGACCATTTCCTCCGACTCCACCTCCAGGAGGTAGTTGGCATCATTTCTGCCGCAGTAAAGGGGGCTCACCCCCAGGGCTTTAAGCATGTCCGGAGGCGGCGGGGTTTCCCGGAGTGGTTGGGCAGGGAAGTTCAGCCAGATGAGGCCGCCTTCCCGCCGCCTTGCCGAAAGGCGGCCGCTTTTCGTAAAAAAATAAACCTCCCCCCCTCCCGGCACCATCCCCCTCTCCCAGAGGATGTGGGCTGAGGCCAGGGTGGCATGGCCGCAGAGGTCCACCTCCACCAGGGGGGTGAACCAGCGGAGGGAGAACCCCTCCCCCCGGGGGCAGACAAAGGCCGTTTCCGACAGGTTCATCTCCGCCGCCACCTGCTGCATCCAGCCTTCCTCTCCCGGCCCCTTAAGGAGGACCACGGCCGCCGGGTTGCCGGCAAAGGGCTTTTGTGTAAAAGCATCCACCTGAAAGATTTCCACAGGTAACCCTCCCTTCTTTAAGCCTATGTAAGAAAAAAAGCAGCGTCAGCTGCTTTATCTCTTGGAAAACTGGGGCGCCCGCCGCGCTTTCTTGAGGCCATATTTCTTCCTTTCCTTCATGCGGGGATCCCGGGTTAAAAATCCTGCCTTTTTAAGCGGGGGCCGAAAATCCACATCGGCCTTGAGGAGGGCCCTGGCGATGCCGTGGCGAATTGCTCCTGCCTGGCCGGAAAAACCTCCGCCCTGAACGCTGGCGATGACATCAAATTTATCCAGGGTCTCTGTCAAGACCAGGGGTTGCTTAACGATAACCTTTAAGGTCTCCAGGCCAAAATATTCATCCAGGGGTTTGCCGTTAACGGTGGTATTGCCTCCCCCGGGAATCAGGCGTACTCTGGCGATGGAGTTTTTGCGGCGACCTGTACCCGTATAGTTGACTTGGGCCACTGATATTCCTCCTTTCCCTTAACTATCCCATTTTTCAGGCATCTGGGCAGCATGGGGATGCCGGCTGCCCGGGTATACCTTTAACTTTTTAAACATGGCCCTGCCCAGTTTTGTCTGGGGCAGCATGCCCTTGACCGCCAGTTCCATAACCTTGCGGGGGTTCTTTTGTAAGAGCTCCCCGTAGGATATGGCCTTCAGGCCTCCGGGGTACCCGGAATGGCGGTAGTAGAACTTCTGCTGGGCCTTGTTTCCCGTGAGCAGAACCTTTCCTGCATTGAGGACGATGACGAAGTCCCCCGAGTCCACGTGGGGGGTAAAAATTGGTTTATGTTTTCCCTTGAGAATCGAGGCCACCTCGCTGGCTACCCTTCCCAAGGCTCTGTTCTGGGCATCAACAACGTACCACTTTCGTTCCACGTCAGCGGCTTTTGCCATATAAGTCCGCATCCTATTCCCTCCTGTTTGTATGTGCCATGCGCCCTGTCCCGGTCCGGGGCTCAATCCAACCGAAATGAGCACACTACATGGTAATTTTATTAAATTTGTTCTTTCATGTCAAGGAAAACCGCAGGTAAAATAACACTTATTCATAGATGACCCTCTCCAGGCACAGCCCGTGGGGCGGAGCCGTGGGTCCCGCCCTGTCCCGGCAGCGGGACTTAAGGATATCCCGGAGGTCCCCGGGCTTTAAGCTCCCCTCCCCCACCTTAAGGAGGGTCCCCGCCATGATGCGGACCATCTTGTAGAGGAACCCTTCGGCCCGAAAGACCAGTTTCAAGTACTGCCCCCGGGGAAAGACACCGGCCTCATCCAGGCAGCGGAAGGTCTCCCGGGTATCGCTGCCGGCACCCTGAAAGGCGGAAAAATCACGGCATCCCTTCAGTTCCCCCGCCGCCGCCTGCATAGCTTCCAGGTCCAGGAGGGCGGGGAAGTGATAGGCATAGCGGCGGGTAAAGACATCGGGAAAGATGCCGTTATCCACCGTGTAGCAGTACTCCTTCCGGGAAGGGGAAAAGCGGGCATGGAAATCCGCCGCCGCCTCCTCCGCCTTCCAGGCTACGATATCCCGGGGCAGGAGGCCTTTCAGGGCATGGGGAAGGGAATTCAGGGGGACCCGCTCATCGGCGGTAAAGGAGAAGACCTGGCCCCGGGCATGGACCCCGCTGTCGGTCCTGCCGGCGCCGCTGATTTTGACCTCCCTGCCGTAGATGAGGCTCAGGGCCCCTTCCACCTCTTCCTGAATCGTATTGGCGTTTTCCTGCCTCTGGAACCCGCTGTAGCGGGTGCCGTCATAGGCCAGGGTGACTTTATAGTTCATTTATTCCTCCCTAGATACGGGCCAGGGCGATGAGGAGCAGGAAGGCTGCCACCACCGCCAGGGCATAGTAGTCCAAAGGGGTGACAGCCATCTCCTTCATCCGGGTCCGGTGTTCCCCGCCCCGGTAGCACCGGGCCTCCATGGCCACCGCCAGGTCGTCGGCCCGGCGGAAGGCGCTGATAAAGAGGGGCACCAAAAGGGGCGCCATGCTGCGGGCCCTCCGGATGACCCCCCCCGTCTCAAAATCCGCACCCCGGGCCATCTGGGCCTTCATAATCTTCTGGCTCTCCTCCATGAGGGTGGGGATAAACCGCAGGGCAATGGTCATCATCATGGCAATCTCATGGGCGGGCAGGCCCACCCGCCGGAAGGGCTTCAGCAGGTATTCGATGCCGTCCGTCAGGGCGATGGGGGAGGTGGTAAGGGTCAAGAGGGAGGTATTAACCACCAGGAACAGAAGCCTGAGGCTCATGAAAATCCCCAGCCTCACCCCCGCCGACTCCACTGTTAAGGGCCCCAGGCGTACCAGCACCTCTCCCCCCTTGGTCATAAAAAAATGGAGGATGACGGTGAAAACCACCAGGAAGAGGACGGGTTTTAAGCCCCGGATAACGTAGCCCAGGGGCAGTTTGGCCAGGAGAAGGAGAAAACCTGTGAAGATGAAGGCCACGCCGAACCCGGTAAAGGTGCGGATAAAAAAAATTGCAATAATATAAATGATAAGGGCAATAATCTTAAGCCTGGGATCCAGGCGGTGCAGGGGTGACTTCCCGGGCAGGTACTGCCCGATGGTGATGCTCTTAATGAGGCTCACAGCTCTTACCTCCCACCGCCCGCCATATCTCCTCTTCCGCTTCCTCCACCGTGTAGATGCCCGTCTCCAGGTCAAAACCCGCTTCTTTGAGCCTCTTTAAGACCCGGTTAACCTCCGGCACCGAAAGGCCCGCCTCCTTGAGCCTTTCTTCCCGGGCAAAAACCGCCTCCGGGGGCCCTTTGAGGATGATTTCCCCATCCTGAAGGACCACCAGGTCTTCCGCCAGCCAGGCGATATCCTCCATGCTGTGGGAAACGATGACCACCGTCAAATTTTCTTCCCTGTGGAGTTCCTTGATCTCCCGGAGGATTTCCCGCCGCCCCCGGGGATCCAGCCCCGCCGTGGGCTCATCCAGGATCAGGAGTTCGGGGTTCATCACCAGTACCCCTGCCATGGCCGCCCGCCGCTTTTCGCCGCCGCTGAGGCTGAAGGGGGAGCGGTCCTTCACCCCCTGGTAATCCAGGTTTACCTGCTTAAGGGCCCTTTTGACCCTCTCCGCCTCCTCTGCGGGGGAAAGCTTCAGGTTCTTGATCCCGAAGGCCACATCGTCGTAAACCCTGTCCTCGAAGAGCTGTTCCTCGGGGTACTGGAAGAGGAGCCCCACCCGCCGCCGGACCTCCCGCAAGAGGGTTTTGCCCGCCCAGATATCCCTGCCGTCAAAGAATACCCTTCCCTTTGACGGTGTGAGCAGCCCGTTAAAGTGCTGCACCAGGGTGGACTTCCCGGAACCCGTCTGCCCGATGATGCCCGTTATGCTCCCCCTGGCAATCTGCAGGTTGGTCTCCTTAAGGGCCGAAACTTCAAAGGGAGTCCCCTGCATATAAACATGGGTGAGACCCTTAACTTCTAAGAGCATAGCATACCCACCAGTTCATCCACTTCCAGGATGTCCGGGGCAATATCCAGGCCCCGCATCTTCAAACGCCGGGCCAGCTCCGTAACGGGGGGGACTTCCAGCCCCAGGGACTGCAGCAGGTCACCCTGGGAAAAGACCCTGCGGGGGGTCCCCTTTAAGACAATACGGCCCCGGTCCATGACCGTCAGGCTGTCGGCCCGGCGCACCTCCTCCATGAAATGGGTGATATAGATGACGGTAATGCCTTCTTCCCTGTTCAGGCGGCCCACCGTCTGCAGGACCTCTTCCCGGCCCCGGGGGTCCAGCATGGCCGTGGGTTCGTCCAGCACCAGGCACCGGGGGCGCATGGCAATTACCCCGGCAATGGCCACCCGCTGCTTCTGGCCTCCCGAAAGGAGGTGGGGGGCATGCCGGCGCATATCCGCCATCCGCACCAGTTCCAGGGCTTCCTCCACCCGCTCCCGGATTTCCCGGGGGGGCAGACCCAGGTTTTCGGGGCCAAAGGCCACGTCCTCTTCCACGGTGGTGGCCACAATCTGGTTGTCGGGGTTCTGAAAGACCATGCCCACCCTCTGCCTGATCTGGTAGAGGTGGTCTTTGTCCCGGGTGCACATACCGTCCACCAGAACCCGGCCGGCAGCGGGGGTCAGGAGGGCATTAAAATGCTTGGCCAGGGTGGATTTACCGGAGCCGTTGTGGCCGATAATGGCCATATATTCCCCCCGGGCCACTTTGAGGTTGATTTCTTCCAGGGCTTTTTGCTCTCCCTCTCCGCCCTTTTCATAGGCAAAGGAAACATCCTGCACCACAATCATATCCCCCGCCCTCCCCTTTAAAACCTTTCTACGTGAAAAAGGACAGAAACTTTGCTTCTGCCCTTTTGGTCTTTATTCAACCATCTCCAGGATGACAACGGGGGCGCCGTCGCCCCGGCGGGGGCCTTTTTTTATGATGCGGGTGTAGCCCCCCTGGCGGGCATCGTATTTAATGGCCAGATTCTCAAAGAGGTCCTTGACCACGTCTTCATCCAAGAGATAAGCAAGGGCCTGGCGCCTGGCATGCAGGTCGCCCCGCTTGGCCAGGGTAATCATTTTATCCGCGATAATGCGGGCTTCCTTGGCCTTGGTTTCCGTTGTCTCGATACGTTTTGAACGCAGAAGCGAAGTCACCATGTTGCGCAATAGGGCTTTACGGGCATCGCTGGTGCGCCCCAATTTTGAATTGGCCAACCCTGCTCCCTCCTTTTCTGCTTACTTATTCATGGCCTTCCTTGAGGGAAAAGTTCAGTTCCGCCAGCTTCTGCTGGACTTCCTCCAAGGATTTCTTCCCCAGGTTGCGGACCTTCATCATGTCGTCTTCCGTCTTGTTGATGAGCTCTCCCACGGTGTTGATGCCGGCCCGCTTGAGGCAGTTATAGGAGCGGACGGACAGGTCCAGTTCCTCGATGGTCATGTCCAGTACCCTCTCCCGCTCGTCTTCGTCTTTCTCCGTGGTAATCTCCACTTCATCCACTTTTTCCGTCAGGTTCACAAAAAGGCTCAAATGCTTGTTCAATATTTTTGCACCCAGGCTGATGGCTTCATCGGGTTTAATGCTGCCATCGGTCCAGACTTCCAGGGTCAGCTTGTCGTAGTCGGTAATCTGCCCCACCCGGGTGTCTTCTACCCTGTAGTTTATCCTGCGGATGGGGGTAAAGATGGAATCCACCGGGATGACCCCCAGGGGCTGGTTACCCTGCTTGTTCCGCTCCGCAGTCACATAACCCCGGCCCACGGAGGCCGTCATCTCCATATACAGCCTGGCTCCCTTTTCCATGGTGGCGATGTAGAGGTCGGGATTTAAAACTTCCACGTCCGCCGGCACCTTGATATCCCTGGCGTAAATCTCCCCTTCCCCCTCCTTCTCAATGATTAGGGTCTGGGGTTCGTCGCTGTAGATCTTCATGGATAGTTCTTTCAGGTGCAGAATGATCTCTATGGTATCTTCCACCACCCCGGCTATGGTTGAGAATTCATGCAGTATACCGTCAATCTTTATCGCCGTAATAGCCGTACCAGGAAGGGAGGAAAGGAGTATCCGCCTGAGAGAATTGCCCAGGGTAATGCCGTAACCCCGTTCCAGGGGTTCTATCACAAAACTCCCGTAGGTGTTCTCTTCATTGCCCTCCACTCTCTCAATCTTCGGCTTTTCAATTTCTATCATAATGGATTATAAGCCCTCCTTTACCCGAATGGGTTTTCACTGGATCTCTCTGGCAGCGGCCTAACGGGAATAAAGCTCCACGATTAAGTGTTCCTGAACCGGAATATCGATTTCTTCCCGGCCGGGAATCCTGAGAACTTTGCCCGCCAGGTTTTCCCTGTCCACTTCCAGCCATTCCAGCGTCCCCTGGCCTTCCATGATTTCTGCCACTTCCTTAATACGGGCGTTTTTCTTGCCCTTCTCTCGCACACTGATCACGTCTCCGGGACGGACCTGGTAGGAAGGAATGTCTACCCTGCGGCCGTTGACGCTGAAGTGGCCGTGGCGTACCATGTGACGTCCTTCGGCCCGGGACAGGGCAAACCCCAGCCGGAAGACCACATTGTCCAGGCGGCTTTCCAATATCTGCAGCAAAATCTCCCCTGTAATCCCCTTGCGCCGGTCCGCTTCCTGAAAATATTTGCGGAACTGGCTCTCCAGCACACCGTAGATACGGCGGGCCTTCTGCTTTTCCCTGAGCTGGGTGCCGAATTCCGAGACCTTTGTCCGCCGCTGGCCGTGCTGGCCGGGGGCGTAGGCCCGGCGGCTCACGGCACATTTATCCGTATAGCACCTTTCACCTTTTAAATAAAGCTTTATTCCTTCCCGCCGGCAAAGCCTGCATACCGAATCTTTATAACGAGCCATCCTTTATCCTTACACCTCCTGCTTCGCTTCTTATACCCGCCGCCGTTTTGGTGGGCGGCAGCCGTTATGGGGAATGGGCGTAACATCCTTGATCATGTTCACTTCCAGGCCGGCGGCCTGCAGGGATCTGATGGCCGCCTCCCGGCCCGCTCCCGGGCCCTTCACATATACTTCCACTTCCCGCAGCCCGTGCTCCATGGCCGCCTTGGCGGCGCTGTCCGCCGCCAGCTGGGCGGCAAAGGGCGTGGACTTGCGGGAACCCTTGAAACCCACATTCCCGGCGCTGGACCAGGCAATACTGTTGCCCTTCAGGTCCGAGATACTGATGATAGTATTGTTAAAAGTAGACTTGATATGGGCAATTCCGTGTTCAATGTTCTTACGGTCCCTCCGTTTGGTACGGGTGGTTTTTCTCCGAACCAACACATATCCCCCCTTCTATTTTCTTCTTCTAATGCCCACAGTTCGCTTGGGCCCTTTTCGGGTCCTGGCATTGTTTTTCGTGGTCTGGCCCCGCACGGGGAGTCCCCGGCGGTGCCGGATCCCCCGGTAGCTGCCTATTTCCATAAGCCTTTT
>SLHK01000157.1 GCA_007136165.1 Syntrophomonadaceae bacterium | reverse complement strand
GTTGATTGGGTGGATTACGGGGAGGATATCCTGGAGCGCCTGTTTACCGTCACCCAGGGAATCCGGGCCGGTGTTTTCTTCTTTGCCGTAATCCTGGGATTGACGGCCCTTTTCCTCATCGCCAATACCATTAAATTGACGGTAATTAACCGCAGCGACGAAATTAGGATTATGAAATACGTGGGTGCCACCGACTGGTTTATCCGCTGGCCCTTCCTCTTTGAGGGTATGATTATGGGGCTCTTGGGAGCTATCATTCCCCTGGTGGCCCTTAACTACGGGTACGGCATTATGGTGGACTGGCTCCAGGCCCAGGTGATGTTCCTGGCTTTTGTTCCCTCTCAGGTGGTTATGTATGAGGTTTTTCAGGTTTTAGTCCCGTTGGGTGTAATTATTGGTGGTGCGGGCAGCATGTTCTCAACCCACCGGTTTCTCAAAGTTTAGAAGAGTACGGGGAGAGGAGGAGTTTAATTGGCAAAGATTTGGAACAAGAAGGCCCTGACTGGCTTAATCGCCCTGCTTTTGCTGGCCTTCCTTTTGCCCTCTGTTTCAGCCAACCCTATCAACGAGCGCAAGCAGGAACTGGGCGGCATTGAGCAGGAAATCGAGGAGGGCAGGGAAGAACTGGAGGAATATAAGGCCCAGCAGCAGGAGCTGGAGGCGGAAATAGCTTCCCTGGAGAGGAGTATTACCCGAATCCAGCAGGAAATTGCCCGCCTGGCCCGCCAGATCAAGGCCACCGAGGAAGAAATAGCCGTCACCGAGGAGGAACTGGCCGAGGCCGAGGAGAGATTGGCGGAACGGGAAGACTTTCTCAACCGGCGCATCCGGGCTATTTACGAGATGGGCCGGGTCAGCTACCTGCAGGTAATACTGGAAGCCAGCAGCTTTTCCGATTTCCTCACCCGTTTTACCCAACTGCAGTTGATTGTGGATAAAGATACATATCTCCTGGAGGCCGTGCAGCAGGAAAGGGAAGAAATCGTTCAACAGAAAGAGGAGTTGGAAGAAAAAAGGTCGGACCTTTTAAACATGAGGCGCTCCAGCCTGACCAAAAAGAGCCGGCTGGAAGAAGAAACGGCCAGGAAGGAAACCCTCCTGACCGCCGTGCAGGAACAGTATGAAAAACAGGAACAGTTTATCCGAGAAATGGAGAAGGAAGCCAAGGAGATTGAGAGAGTAATCAAGCAGCTGGAGGAGGAAGCCCGGCGCCGGGCTGCCGCCGCCCGGGAGCCCACCGGTCAACTCCTGTGGCCTGTTCCCGGTTATACCCGCATCAGCTCCCCCTTCGGCTACCGGACCCATCCCATAACGGGCCGGCCGGGAACCTTCCACGGGGGGATTGATGTCCCCGCCCCCAGGGGGACGCCCATCCGGGCGGCGGAGAGCGGAGTGGCATATTCATACCAAAGCTGGTCCTACGGCAACTATGTCATTGTTATCCACGGGGGCGGCCTGTCCACCCTGTATGCCCACAATTCCAGGAACCTGGTCTCCAACGGGCAGAATGTTAACAGAGGGGATACCATCGCTGAAGTTGGCACCACCGGCATGTCAACGGGCAATCACCTTCACTTTGAGGTCCGGGTTAACGCCCAGCGGGTAAATCCCATGAACTATTTTAACTGAGGAATACTAAAGCAGGAAATATGCTTCATATAATAGAATAGTTTGTGTAAGAGCAAAGGGGGGTCTGGTCGTAGGCCTCCTTTATCCTTCAATATGAGGCGAGATGATGCCCGTGCGGAGCACAAAGACAATTATCCTGGTCCTGATGATTCTGTTCATGAGCAACTTAACCTCCTTCCTTTTTGGCCTGGGGTTTAAAGAGGCTTTTTTTGCTCCCGACCCCCTTCCGCCACCCCTTCCCCAACAGGAAGTTGAAGGGGAGCTGGATCCGGAAGAAATGGCCCTATTTTTTGAGGTTCTGGAAATTATCAGGAATAATTATGTAGATGATGTTGATATTAAAGACCTGGAAGAAGGAGCCATCCGGGGCATGCTGGAAGTCCTGGGAGATCCCCAGACCAACTATTTCTCCCAAGAGTCCATGGAGGATATGATCTCCAGGACTCTGGGTTCTTACAGCGGCATCGGTATTGTTATCGACAGCCAGGACAGCTATATTACCGTAATATCCCCCATCAAGGGGACCCCCGCCGAGCGGGCGGGGCTGCTGCCGGGGGACCGCATCATTAAAGTGGATGGTAGAGATATCGTGGGCATGTCCACCTCCGAGGCTGCCAGCCTGATGCGGGGGCCCAAGGGAGAAGAAGTGACCCTGGTCATCCAGCGGCCGGGGGAGGAAAGCCCCCGGGAGTATATCATCGTCCGGGATGATATCAAAATGGAGTCCGTCTTCCCGGAGATGCTGGAAGAGGGCATCGGCTATATTTTTGTCAGCAACTTTGACAGCTCTACGGGCCGGGAATTCCGGGATGCCCTGGAGGGGCTGGAGAAGGCGGGCATGGAGGGCCTCATCCTGGACCTGAGAGATAATCCCGGCGGCCTCCTGGACCAGGCCATTAGTGTGGGGCAGGCCATTGTCCCCCGCGGGCCCATTACCCACGTGGTGGACGGTTCCGGCAGCGTCATAAAGACCCATTACTCAAGTCAGGAAAAAAAGGACTATCCCATCGTGGTTCTGGTTAATGAATACAGCGCCAGCGCTGCAGAAATAGTGGCGGGAGCCCTGCAGGACTCCCACGGCGCCCTGCTGGTAGGCCGGCGTACTTTTGGCAAGGCCACAGTGCAAAACCTGGAGGATCTTTCCGACAGCAGCGGTATTCGCTACACGGTGGCCAGGTACCTGACCCCCGAAGGCCGCAATATTCACGGGGAGGGCCTGGAACCCGATTATGTGGTGGAACTCCAGGCCAGGACAGACAATCAGCTGGAGAAGGCCCTTTCCTTGCTCAAGGAAGCTCTCCGGTAAAAAGGGAGGTAGGGCTTTTTGGAGCTTTTCTGGGCCATAAGCAGTCTTTTTATCAAAACATTTTTATCCACACCCTTGCATTTTATCTTTTGGCTGGCCCTCTTTATCATCTATACCCAGTACCGGCGAATGATTGACGTGGAGAAAAAAATGTTCGGCGCCCCCCGTACCGATCTGATGAAACGCCTCCTCTACTCCCTGGCCTACGGGGCGGTGGGGGGCTTTTGCGCCAGCATCCTTCTTTTCCTCCTGGGGGTGTCCTTGACCAACATCGGGGTCTACTTTATTTTGCCCCTGGCCCTGCTGCTGATGATGTTAAAGACCCGGCTCCTCTGTTTTGCTTATGCCGGGGGAATAATCGCCTTACTGGCTTCCACCCTGCAGCTCTCCCCCCAGGCCACCTCTTTTTTGGAGGGGACATTTCTCAATGGGTTGGTGACCCTGCACGTCCCGGGCCTTTTGTCCCTGGTGGCAGTGCTTCACTTTAGCGAAAGCATTCTAATCCGCTTGAGCGGCCACCGCCACCGCAGCCCCGTGTACGTGAAGACCGCTGCAGGCCGGGTGGTGGGGGGGTTCAACCTGCAGACTTTTTGGCCCCTGCCCCTGGTGGGTTTGGGCCTGGCATCGGCCCTGCAGATCCCCATAACGGGGGATACCCTGCCCATGCCGGACTGGTGGCCCCTCCTGGGTACCGACTGGGCAGCCCTGGCCGGGGAAGAGGTGGTTTTCCTCATGCTTCCTCTGGTGGCCTGGTTGGGGTACGGTGATATTTCCGTCACATCCACCCCCCTGGAAAAAGTCCGCCGTTCCTCGGTGATTCTTGGGGGCTACAGCATTGTCCTCATGGCCCTGGCCCTTTTGTCCGCCTATCTCCCCTGGCTGGTCTTCCCCGCCGCCCTCTTTTCGCCCCTGGGCCATGAGCTGGTAATTCGCCTGGGAAACCGGCGGGAGTTTTCCGGGGAGTTCCTCTATGCCCCCGTGGAACGGGGCCTTCGGGTCCTGGACACCCTTCCCGGTACCGGAGCCCATCAAATTTTGGAACCCGGGGATGTGGTGCTTTCTGTATCGGGCGAAGCGGTGAACAGCCCCCCTGAATTGTGGGAAGCCCTCTACCGGTACCACCCCTATATCTACCTGGAAGTAGAAAAACCCGATAGAAAGGTGGTCAAGAAGAGGCTTACCCTTTCCTCCCGGGAATTGACCCGGACAGGTATCCTCCTGGTCCCCCAAAACCCGCCGTCCTATGTAGTGCTGAAGTAGGGCCGGCGGCCGTTCCTCAAGGCCATTTACAGTTCCTTCTCCAGATGAGCCATTCCCCGGCAATCTCCAAAGCCCCCTTCCTGAAAGCCCCGGCCGGCGTACAGGCGGCGGGCCTTATTTTTTATAAAAACAATCAATAAGACCTGGAAAAGGCAGGAATTGAGTGATACAATAATATAGAACATACATTCGCTTGGCTGCTATGGAAAAAATCTTGTGGACGACCTGTGAAGCAAAAAAGATTTTATGGTATAATTAAGGAATGAGTTTTGGACGGGAGGCGGTCCATAATGGACAGGTTCAAGCTGGAAGCGGAATTTTCCCCCGGGGGAGACCAGCCCGCTGCCATAGATAAGCTGGTGGAGGGTTTGCAGAAGGGCTTGCGGCACCAGACTCTGCTGGGGGTTACGGGCTCCGGGAAGACCTATACCATGGCCAATGTGGTGGCCCGGGTCAACCGGCCTACCCTGGTAATTGCCCCCAACAAAACCCTGGCGGCCCAGCTCTGCAGCGAATTTAAAGAGTTCTTTCCCCACAACGCCGTAGAGTATTTCGTCAGCTACTACGACTACTATCAGCCGGAGGCCTACGTGCCCCAGACTGACATGTACATCGAGAAGGATGCTTCCATCAATGATGAGATTGACAAACTGCGCCATTCCGCCACCAGCGCCCTTTTCGAGCGGCGGGATGTCATCATAGTGGCCAGTGTTTCCTGCATCTACGGCCTGGGGTCTCCCGAGGAGTACCGGGACCAGGTCTTGAGCCTGCGGGTGGGGATGTCCCGGGACCGGGATGAAGTCCTTAAGCGCCTGGTGGCCATGCAGTACAACCGCAACGACCTGAACCTGCAGCGGGGTTCCTTTCGGGTCCGGGGGGATGTGCTGGAGATCTGCCCCGCTTCCCTGGCCCGGAAAGCCATCAGGGTGGAGTTTTTCGGCGACGAAATCGAAAGACTGGTGGAGGTGGACCTGCTGACGGGAGAGGTCCTGGGGCTCAGGTCCCATGTAGCCCTCTTCCCCGCCTCCCACTTCGTCACCTCCCGGGAAAAGATGGAGGCGGCGGTGCTGGCCATCGAGGAAGAACTGACGGAACGGCTTAAGGAGCTGAGGGCCCGGGAGAAGCTTCTGGAGGCCCAGCGCCTGGAACAGCGGACCCGCTATGACCTGGAGATGCTGCGGGAGATGGGCTTTTGCACCGGTATCGAGAACTACTCCCGGCACCTGGTGGGCCGCCCGCCGGGCAGCCGCCCCGGTACCCTCATCGACTATTTCCCCGAGGATTTTCTCCTTTTGGTGGACGAATCCCATATTACCATCCCCCAGATCGGCGGCATGCATGCCGGGGACCGCTCCCGGAAGGAGACCCTGGTGGAACACGGTTTCCGTCTGCCCTCGGCCCTGGATAACCGGCCCCTGAGTTTTCAGGAGTTTGCGGGGCTGGTTAAGCAGTCCGTTTATATATCCGCCACCCCCGGCCCCTATGAGGAAGAGCACAGCCAGCAGGTGGTGGAGCAGATTATCCGGCCTACAGGCCTGGTGGACCCCCAGGTGAGAGTCAAACCCGTAAGGGGCCAGGTGGATGACCTTTACGCTGAGATTCAGCACCGGGTGGCCGCCAAAGAAAGAGTCCTGGTTACCACTCTCACCAAAAAAATGGCCGAAGACCTGACGGACTACCTGGCGGATTTGGGGGTTAAGGTTCGCTATCTTCACTCCGATATAGATACCCTGGAACGCCTGGAGATTATCCGGGACCTGCGCCTGGGGGTCTTTGACGTGCTGGTGGGCATCAACCTGCTGCGGGAAGGGTTGGACCTGCCGGAGGTGTCCCTGGTGGCCATCCTGGATGCCGACAAGGAAGGGTTTTTGCGCTCCTCCCGCTCCCTTATCCAGACCATCGGCCGGGCAGCCCGCAACATCAACGGCACCGTCATCATGTATGCCGATGAGGTGACGCGTTCCATGCAGCAGGCCCTGGAGGAGACGCAGCGGCGCCGCACCCTGCAGGTGGAATTCAACCAACGGCACGGGATTACCCCCGCCGGCATCCAGAAGGCGGTGCGCCAGGTTATCGAGGCCACCCGGGCGGCGGAGGGCGCCGTCCCCTATGTTACCTCAAAAGAAGCGAAAAGTATGGACGGGCAGCAGCGCAGTGAGGTGATGCGCCGCATTGAGGAAGAGATGAACCAGGCAGCCCGGGATCTCCAGTTTGAACGGGCCGCCGAACTCCGGGATATTCTCTTTCACCTCCGGGGGATGGGACGCCCCCAGGGGAAGGCGGAACGCCGGTGATTGTCGCAATATTTCCCGGGAAATAGAGTTTTTTGACGAAAGAACGGAGAGATACCAGTGTCAGAAAAAATCGTAATTAAGGGTGCCAGAGAGCACAATCTGAAAGATATAAACCTGGAGATTCCCCGGGGGCAGCTGGTGGTGGTCACCGGCCTCAGCGGCTCGGGCAAATCCTCCCTGGCCTTCGACACCATTTATGCCGAAGGGCAGCGGCGTTACGTGGAATCCCTGTCCGCTTATGCCCGCCAGTTTTTAGGCCAGATGGACAAACCCGACGTGGACTCCATCGAAGGCCTCTCCCCCGCCATTTCCATAGACCAGAAGGCCACCAGCCGCAATCCCCGCTCCACCGTGGGGACGGTGACGGAAATCTACGACTACCTGCGTCTCCTCTTTGCCCGGGTGGGCCGCCCTCACTGCCCCAACTGCCGGCGCCCCATTCAGCAGCAGACGGTACAGCAGATGGTAGACCGCATCCTGGAACTTCCCCCGGGCAGCCGGATCGAAGTCCTCTCCCCCCTGGTCCGGGGCCGCAAGGGGGAGTACCAGAAACTTCTGGCGGAGATCAAAAAGGATGGGTTCCTGCGGGTCCGCGTCGACGGGGAGATGCGGCTGCTGGAGGATGATATCCAGCTGGATAAAAACAAAAAACACACCATCGAAGTGGTGGTGGACCGTTTGGTTATCAAGGAAGGGCTGGCCAAGCGGCTGGCCGATTCCCTGGAAACGGCGGTGAAGCGCTCCGGCGGGCTGGCCTCGGTACTGGTCCACCCCGACGGGGAACTCATCTTCAGCGAGAAGTTCTCCTGTGTGGAGTGCGGTTTCAGCTTTGAAGAGCTTTCCCCCCGCATGTTTTCCTTCAACAGCCCCTACGGGGCCTGCGGCAGCTGCAGCGGCCTGGGTTTTCAGGCGGAGGTGGACCCTTCCCTGGTGTTGCCCAACCCGGAATTAACCCTGGGGGAGGGGGCGGTTTTGCCCTGGAACAAGGGGAACGGCGGCGGGTTTTACCAGCAAATGCTGATGACCATGGCCGGCTTTTACGACATCGATACGACG
The DNA here is from genome assembly GCA_007136165.1 of Syntrophomonadaceae bacterium. GTDB lineage: Bacteria > Bacillota > Dethiobacteria > PWVN01 > PWVN01 > PWVN01. Next base: position 529 of record SLHK01000157.1, on the reverse strand, counting down.
GTCCCCTTCAAGGATTTGCCCCGGGAGCACCGGGATTTGACCCTTTACGGAAACCGGGGAGAGGTTCTCACCTTCTTTTATGAAGATATGTACGGTACCCGGCAGCAGTTCCGCCGGGCCTTTGAAGGGGTTATCCCCAACCTGACCCGGAGGCTGCAGGAAACTTCCTCCGAGTATGTCCGCAGCGAAATTAATGAGTATATGATGGAGAGGGAATGTCCCGAATGCCGGGGGCGCCGGCTGAAACCCACCAGTTTGGCCGTACTTCTGGGGGGGCAAAATATTTCCCAGGTCACGGCCCTGGCCGTCGGTGAAGCGCGAAAGTTCTTTGCCTCCCTGCCCCTGACGGAAAAGGAGGCCTTTATCGCCCGCCTCATCTTGAAAGAGATAAACTCCCGGCTGGGCTTTCTGGAAGATGTGGGACTAAATTACCTGACCCTGGACCGGGCAGCGGGAACTCTTTCGGGAGGGGAGGCCCAGCGGATCCGCCTGGCCACCCAGATAGGCTCCGGCCTTACAGGGGTCCTCT
>SLHK01000005.1 GCA_007136165.1 Syntrophomonadaceae bacterium | reverse complement strand
GTTCCGCCCCGAAGGCCCCGTTCCTGAATGCCTCCTTCCAGAAGGGGCCTGATTCGTACTCCCTTCCCCAGGTAGAGAGCAGCCGAACCCTTAGGCCCATAAAGCTGGTCCCCTGCCAGGGTTAGAAGGTCCACCCCCAGGTCTTCCACATCCAGGGGAATCCAGCCTGCCGCAGCTGTGGCATCGGTATGAAAAGGAACCCCTCTTTCCTTTGCAATTGCGGCCAGGGCTTGCAAGTCCTGAAGCGTCCCTATTTCCGGGTTGGCTACAGCAATGGACACCAGAATGGTCTCCGGGGTAATGGCTTTTTCCAGCTGCTCCGGAGCCAGCAATCCCTGTTCATCCACAGGCAGCAGGGTGGTTTTAAGGCCCTCCTTCTCCAAAGTCTTTAAAGGGTTCAAGATGGAAAAGTGCTCTATAGCTGACGTTACAATATGATTGCCCTTCTTTTTACCGGCGGCGGCAACGCCCTTGAGTACCATATTATTGGCTTCGGAAGCACTGGCTGTAAAGAGTACCCGGGCGGGTTGTCCTCCAATTAGTTGAGCCACCTTTTCCCGGGCTTCTGCCAGGGCCTGCCGCGGCTTTTTTCCCAGGCTGTGGCCGCTGGAAGGGTTTCCGTAATATTCGTTCATATAAGGAAGCATGGCCTGAAGGACTATGGGGTCCAGAGGTGTTGCAGCACCATAATCCAGGTTAACTACTCTCATTATATATACCACCTTATCCTATAGTGTTACTATACTATTAGCATAAGCCAAAAACCCAGAAATTGCAAGCATTTTTTGTCCGTATCATAATCTTCTTTTAAGATAATTCTTCTGCCGGAAATGGAAAAACTGAGCAGAATATATGCAAACCGAAGTAAAACTATGTATTTATTGACAGCTGCGGAAGCTTATGCTTATAATGGTAAAGAAGGAAGGAATTCCATATTAAAGGCTTGAAACACCTGGCCGACAAGGGCAAACCTGTTGAAAAACAGGGGCGCAAAGCCACGGTCTAAGGTCCTTTTTGGGCTATGACAGCGGGTTGCCGAAGAGGGTTTTTTATTTCTTTTCGCACCCTCAGAAGAAAGGGGGATTTTTGTGGGAAAAAAACATCGTTTTTTCAATGGACTTTTTCTAATTCCTGCTGTGTTGGCCCTGTTTTTAGTACTCAGCATGGCTTTAGGCTGCGGGTCACAGCAGGACTATCCGGATTCCCTTTCTACCGCCGGAAGACAAGCTGCCCCGGAAGAAAGGGAGGCAGAGGCGGGAGACGATAACGAAGAGCAGGCCGGCAGGAAAGGTAAGGGGAAAAAAGATAACATCGGCGCCCCGGAATCCTTTTGGGGACATGACTGGGGAAAACTGAAGGCTGATGGTATCGGAGATCCGGCAGATTTAGAAGGGGTTCCCGATATGGAACCCGAAAAGAAACCCGGCCGGCAAGATACAACCCCCAAACCCGCGCCCGAATCCCAGCGGAAGCCGGAAGAAAAACAGGAAACAGAACCTGAACAGGAAGTGAAGCCGGAGGCGGAAAAACCGGAACCTGAGCCGGAACCGGAGCCAAAGCCCCCGCCGGAACCTGAACCGGAACCAGAACCCTATACAATTAACAGTGCCGGAGAAACGAGGATGCTGGAACTCATAAACCAGGAGAGGCAGAAGGCCGGTGCCCCTCCCCTAACCATGCACAAGAAACTTCGGGAACTGGCCCGTTTAAAGAGCCAGGACATGGTGGAAAACAACTATTTTAGCCATTACTCAGAAAAATACGGCTCTCCCTTTGACATGATGAAGGACCACAACATCCTCTACTGGTCGGCGGGGGAAAATATCGCCAAAGCAGCCGGCGTTGATGCGGCCCATAATAGCCTTATGAAATCCGACGGGCACAGAGAAAATATTTTAAACCCCGAGTTTGACTATGCGGGCATAGGAATCGTAATAGACAGCCTGGGAACCTATTACATAACCCAGATGTTTATTCAAGCACGATAGGAAGCCTGACGGTTAAGCCGCCAGGCTTCCTTTTTACAGGTTATAAACATCCAGCATTTTAGCTGCCAGATATCTGGCATATTCCAGGGGTAGGCCGTATACCAGACGGCAGGCCTCTTCCGTTGTCAGGTCCTTATAGTCCACGGTGTTGGGTTTGCTGTTGGCCTCAAAGAGCCAAAGCTTCCCTTTCAGGTCCATTCCCACATCCAGGCCCACCTCTCCCAGGCATCCAAGGGATGCCTCAAGGGCCATAAGAGCTTTGGCACAAAAGGAATTCAGTGCCTCCCAGGAGAGGAGGGGGTGAGGCAGCCTTTCCCCGGGCCCCACAATAAGCTCCCGGGCACCGCTGCTAACATTGGTAACCACAGCCTGGGGAGAGGCAATCCGGAAAGAGACGGTGGATATGACCCATCTGGCCCTCCCGTCTTTGTGAGCCAGCACCCGCATATCAAAGGGACACCCCTCCAAACAGGCCAGAGTCACCCCCTCCTGGAGCACCGCTTCTGCCCCCAACTCCTCCAGCAAGAAACCATAGGCCTGAAGCAGGTTGGGGAAGCACCACTCCCGTATTTCCGACCCCCCGGCTTTTACCAGTACGTGCTGGCCTCTTTGCTCAACCCGCATCACGCCCCAGCCAAAACTCCCGTAGTTGCTCTTGGCATAGACAGCTTCGTAATTCTTGCAGAAGGCGTGCAGATTAACAGGAGACAAAGGAGCCCAGGAGGGCACCATTTTTTCCGTTTCTGAAAAAAAGGACAGCGCCTCGCAGGTCTCTCTTTTGCCAAAATATCTCCTGGCGTTTATTACCTGCATGTCCTTGTTCTCCCGCATCCGGGCGTTGGCCTCCTTGGCTTCCAACCGCCTATCGGGGTCAAAGGGATAGGTGGCCTGGTCATAGAGAACCTGGGGAAGGGGCAAAAACCGCTTTTCCCAAGATTTTTTTATGGGGTGCAGGTAATAAGATTCCACCATTCCCCTGTCCCAAAGAACCATGTTGGGAACAAAGCAGTAAAAAAGGACGCCCTTCTCCAGGGACAGCCGGGCTGTCTTCTTTAACTCATAACTATTATGAGCCAGATCCTCCCAGGAGTCATATGATATGGTCATGCCCACGGTCGGGCCGAAGGCCATAACCCTGCCCCGGTAATTCATGAGAGTTAGGGGCATCCCGGGGGGTAGATTTAACCCTTGCAATACAGAATAAGAAAGGTACAGGTTAACAGGCGAGGCATCCCCTTTCTGCATTTTGACTTGAACCGGCTCTATCTGCCATCCTACCCTCAATCTGAGCCTGTCACCTGCCTTGACCCCAAAATGGGCCAACTGGTCTTTATTAAGGTGCAAAGTAGAGTCCAGGGATCTACTCATAGGCTTTAAAGTATAAATAGTTCCCTCCCGGTCAGAGCTCACCGCTCCTTCATCAGGAGCAGGAAAGCCGTCCAGGTGGAAGCCTAATTGGATGGGGGTTCTGTTGATCCTTTGAGCCAGGGCCCTGTCTTTCATCTGGATAAAACTCACCTTTAAGGGCTTTCCGTTAACTTCAATCAGCCAGACCTTTCCTTCTGTATCCAGGCCCAAATCCACCCCCAGCTCTCCTAAAAGCCCGAACTTTTCCTCCAGCTTTCTGCCAATTTCCCGGGAGAAATCTTCTACTTCCCTTATAATTTCCTTCTCCCTGCCAGGGAAAACTTCTCTCAGGACCTCAGGCAAAGTCGTTACCTTGCCTCCGCTGCGGGGGCTGGTAATAATACTCCCCCTGGGGGCAATGCGGGCATTCAGCGCCGTCACTTCCCAAATCCGGGGGTTTCTTTTCTGCAGCATCACTCTTACATCGAACCGGTTTCCCATATAAGCGGCAAGATTGATGCTGCTTTGCAGAATATAGCCCTGGGTAAGGTCAATATGGTTTTTCAAATACTCCAGCACATCTGCCGCCTTTTGAAAATAACTGCTTCTATTCTTTTTAGCCGTCTCGTCCCGCCAGTTCAACCGATAGCCTTCCCCATGCCGGGCAACCCGCAGAATACCCTGGCCCTTGTAAAGCTTGTCAGGCTTTAAGTATAGAGATAAGTGCTCCTGTAAAAGTTCACAGAATGCTTCTCTGCTGAAAGGTCGAAAGGCTGGAATTTGCTTTTGAAGCTGCGGATACCGGGATAAATGAGCATATGTTTCTTCTTTGCCTATTTTTACGGCCTGGTTAAAGACCCGTACCTGGAGGCGCTTTTCTTCCAGAAGTTCTCTCAGGCCGTATGCTTCCTGCCGTCCCTCCCGGCCAAAGCAGCGGTCATAGATTACCCCGGGCAGGGGAAAAGGGCCGGAATGCCATATTTTCTCCCGGCTGAAAAAATAACCCTTGACCTTTTGTGCCGTCGCGTCTATGTCTTCCAGGGAAAAGAAGATAATCAGGCCCTTTAATTGGGCTGCCCACCCTTGAAAACGCCAGTAGACGCTGTCAAAACCTCCCGCCAGAAGCTTTTCCTTTTTGCTCCGGCTGATAAGGACCCCTAAAAGGGGCCCCACTTTAATATCCCCTGAATTGTAAACTTGAAGATTCACCCTGGCTCCGGCGGGTAGGAGAAGTTTTTTTTGAGCATCCGGGCCTAACTTCAAGATGTTTGCCTTACCCCAACGGGGCTTCATCTTAAGGGGTCCCCGGTATTCACCGAGGCCAAAAATGATGGTGTATTCGTCCTTTTCTTCCAACCCGACAGCTGTTTCAATTACTGTATCTTCGGTCAACTCTAAAATATTACTCCGGGCATACCTGACCAGGGCTGATAATTTTGCTGCCATACATATATCACCTCTAACCATTACATGCAATAACGGATAAAAAGGTGATATAAAAAAGACAGATTAGTAGCAATAAAATTTGCTTATTCATAATATATATAGAAATATATTTTTGGAGGAGGGCAGTTTTATGGGACATAAGCTAAAAAGAGTCAACGTCCGGGTTAAGGAAGGGGAACTGCTGCACTTAAACATTAAGATGGGAAAAGAAAAAAAATCCGTAATGCACGGAATCGTGTTGGATGAGGATAAAAACCCCATCGAAGAGGCAGTGGTCCTCCTTTTTAAAAACGAGCCATGTGATGCCTGCGACCTAAAACCCATAACGTACGTTTTTACCGACGACTGCGGCCAGTTTGTCTTCGGCCCCCTGGAACCTGATTCAGAATACACGTTAAAAGTATGGGTGAATGGCGTCCCCATCGTGGATTTCTACCACTAGGCAGCGGCCTCTCCAGCCTGCTGGAGGGGCATTTTTTCATTTGGCAAAAAAACCGGGGACAGGGTAGTTCAGGAAAAAGCAGATGTTAAGAATAAACGGGGTGTTAAAAAGGCCAGGCCAGGGCCCAGGCTCATGCATACAGGGGATTACAAGAGGTAAAATAGGGAAAGAACTTTATAAGGAGACAAAATGCTTTTTTCTGAGTTAGTTCAAAACATACCTACCCTTAACAGCAGCGGCGGCCTGGACTGCCCTATTAAAGGCATAGCCTGGGATTCCAGGCAGATCAAGCCCGGATATCTTTTTGTCTGCCTCCAAGGGCAAACTTTCGACGGCCACGATTTCCTGGGACAGGCCCTGGAGCGGGGCGCCGCCGGGCTGGTGGTGGGCTCCAGGTCAGCCATCCGGGAGGCCCGGGGGGTTCCCTGGGTCCAGGTAAAAAACCCCCGCCGGTGCATGGCGCCTCTGGCAGCGGCCTTTTTTGGCCACCCCAGCAAAAAACTGCAGCTGGTGGGAATTACGGGTACCAACGGGAAGACCACCACTTCTTACCTGGTCCAATCCGTCTATGAAGCCGCCGGCCATCCCGCCGCCGTTATGGGAACCACGGGAGTCCGCTTTAGAACCTTCTACCGGGACATGGAGATGACCACCCCGGAAGCTCCCCGGGTGCAGGAAATCTTCGCTTCCCTGGTGCAGAGAGGTGCTTCTGCCGCCGCCATGGAAGTCTCCTCCCACGCTCTGGCCCAGGAACGGGTGGCCAGCTGCCGCTTCCGGGCTGCCATCTTCACCAACCTGACCCGGGACCACCTGGACTACCACATCACCATGGAGGAATACCTGCGGGCAAAAACCCGCCTCTTCCAGGGTCCGGAAGTTTACCGGCCCCGTTTCGCCGTGTTAAATGCCGATGACCCTGCCTACCCGTACCTGAAGGCCCGGGCCCTTATGCCGGTAATATCCTACGGCCTGGGCCCGGGGGCCGCTGTCAGGGCCGATGAAGTTAGGGAAAACAGGGGGGAAGCCTTCGGTCAAACCTTTCAACTGATAACCCCCCGGGGCTCCCTTGCCATGCGCCTAAACCTCCCTGAGGACTTTAACCTTTACAATGCCCTGGCGGCCGCCGCCCTGGGGATAGGGGAGGGTTTCACCCTGGATGTAATAAAACAGGGCCTGGAAGGGCTGAAGCGGGTACCGGGCAGACTGGAACCCCTGCCGGTGCCCGGGGGTTTCCGGGTGATCCTGGACTACGCCCATACCCCTGACGCCCTGGAAAAGGCCCTGGCCTTCTTAAAAAAACAAAACCCCCGCCGGCTCCTGCTGGTCTTCGGTTGCCCCGGCGAACGGGACAAAGGAAAGCGCCCCTTGATGGGGCGCATCGCTTCCCGGTACTGTGATCTGGTGGTGCTGACGGCGGACAATCCTGCCCGGGAGAAGGCCTCGGACATCATAAACGACATTCAGGCAGGAGTTACAGCGGCCTCTTATGCCATTCCCGACCGGGAAACCGCCGTTCATTTCGCCCTTTCCCGGGCAAGGCCGGGAGACCTTATCCTGCTGGCCGGCAAGGGCCACGAAACATACCAGTTAATCGGCAGGGACAGGATACCTTACTCCGACCGCCTGGCGGTAAAAAGATTTTTTGCCTCGGGATGGGATGAAGAAGCAGAGCTTACATACCCGCAACCCGGTTTTGGAGGGCTTCAAAAATTTCCTCCTTTGAAAGGTGCGGGCGTTTCTGATAAATCTGTTCCAGTGCCAGACGGGCCCCATGGTCCATCCCCTGGCAGCCCGCCATAAGCATCACATCCCCCGCCTGCAGCCGGGAAAGGCCGGCAGACAGGGCCTCGGGGAGCTCTTCATAGATGACGGTTTTCACCCCGGCGGCAGCCATAACCTCCCGGTAAACAGCAATTTCTTCTTCCGTGACATAATCCTTTTCACCGGTATGGGAGCGGCTGGCGGTGGCGATCACTTCTTCCACCCCCAGCCTGGGAGCCCAGCGGGCCAGGGCTTCGGCATTTTCCCGGTTCACGGTAACACCCCTGCTTCCCCTGATGGCATAAACTATCTGCAGGTTTCGGTAATCCATAAACTTGAGGGTTTCCAGGGTGACGTCGATGTTGCCGCTGTTGGCAAAGTGGTCGTCCAGGACCAGGTAGTCATCCTCAAAGATCAATTCAAAACGGCGCTCCACGCCCCGAAAACTTTTCAGGGCTTCTTGAAGGGTGGCCACCGGTACCCGGCAGAGGATCCCGGTGATAACGGCAACCATGGCATTGTAGACGCTGTGCAGGCCCAAAACCGACAGCTGAATGGGAAATTTTTGGGGCCTGTAAAAAGTATCTCCCACCTGCAGGGCCCGGGTCAACTCCACGGTAAAGGAGGCCCTGCCTGTGGAGAGGTCCAGGTCCCGGACAATGAAGTCCCCCTCCGTCTTCTTCAACCCGTAGGTGACGGTTTTGGCCCGGGTCTCCCTTACCAGAGAAGCGCTGTAGGGGCAGTCCAGGTTAAAGATGGCCCACTGCCGGGGCCCCGCCTCCCGGGCCAGCCGGGCCTTGGCTTCAAAATATTTTTCAAAGGAACCGTGCACATCAATATGCTCCCGGCTGATATTGTTGACGGCCACGATGTCAAAATCAACGCTGCCGATACGGTAAAGCTCCAACCCCGAGGAAGAGCACTCCATGCTTACATGGGAAACTCCCTCCTCCACCGCCTGGGCAAAGATGCGGTGCAGATCCAGGGATTCCGGGGTGGTCAGGGCCGCAGGGGTAAAGGTGTCCCCCACTTTGACGATTACGGTGCCTATGAGGCCCGTTTTCAGGCCGTGTTTTTCCAGCACCGCATTTGTCATAAAGGTGGTGGTGGTCTTGCCGTTGGTAGCGGTAACACCTATGACCTTCAGCTTGCGGGAAGGGTGACGGTAAAATCGGTCCGCCAGGGCTGCCAGGGCCTGGCGGCTGTTGGCCACCCGAAACTGGGGTAGG
>SLHK01000121.1 GCA_007136165.1 Syntrophomonadaceae bacterium | reverse complement strand
TCTGAAAGCCACGCTTTCGCTTTTCTGCAGGTAGTTCACGTGGGAAAACAATAAAATTTTAGCATGAGAATCCTCCTAAAAATTTTAATTGGCCTGAATCTATGGAAACTCAGGGTATATTCATTATTTCTATATAAACAGTCCCAAAACCTTCAGATTGCTCCATATAAGATAAAAATAACAAGATACTTCTGAATAATTTTAATGTTATAACTTTCACAAGCTGGAAGGAGATTTAAGAGAACTGGGGGAATACAGTGTTATCAGGCTTTTTTACTTAAGAAACCGATGCAAAGCGGGGTATACCTTTATGAAGGATTTCGTCGTGAGGATCGTTTTTCGGTATGTGCTTCTCTTCATACAGGTTTATGCCTTTTATGTGATATTTCACGGCCACCTGTCCCCGGGGGGAGGTTTTGCCGGGGGAATAGTGCTGGGGTTGGGCATGGTGCTTTATATTCTCATATTTGGTGTTAACCTGGGCTCCAAGAGGCTTCCCCAGCACCTGGCAATTGTCTTCATCGGCATAGGCGGTGCCGTCGAAGGAATTAAATTCTTTTTGCCGCCCAAAGAAGGCTACGGGACGCCGGGGGAGCTTTTCAGTGTCGGCCTCATTTCCCTTATGAGTTTAGCCATCGGGCTCCTGGTAGCCAGTTCCCTGGTTACCATGTACTATCTGCTGGTAGAGGAGGATGGAAGGTGAGAGAGCTGGACGTGTTCATGCTGCTGGCCAATTTCCCTTACTTTGTTTCCATTCTCTTATTCAGTATGGGATGCTTAATCGTCTTGACCCAACCAAACCTGATTAAGAAAGTAATAGGTTTAAATGTCATGGAAACAGCCATCTTTCTCTTTTTTATTGCCGTCGGCAACATCTCCGGAGGAGCCCCGCCCATTGTCAACCCTGCTACAGGCGGTGTCCTGTATGTGAACCCCTTGCCCCAGGCCCTGATTCTCACCGGTATCGTGGTTAGCTTTAGTGTCACGGCTTTTGCCCTGGCCATGATTGTCAGCCTGTATCGCTTCTATGGAACTGTCCATGTTTCAGAGCTTATGAAGATGAGGTGACAGGAGCCTTGCTTACTGACAGAATTCCCATGGTAATCATCATTTTTTCTCTGGTAATTGCATTTCTGCTCCCCATCTTCGCCCGGTGGAAGAGGTCATTGTGCGGACCCATTGTAGCGGTGGTTACAGGGTTCAGTTTTTTCTTTTCCCTTTTTCTGCTATACGACGTACATAGAGGGGGCAGTTACAGCATATATTTGGGCGGCTTTGAGCCTCCCTGGGGCATAGAGCTCCACATTAACCTCCTGGCAGCCCTGATGATAGCCTTGATAACGGGGTTTTGTTTTTTAATAGCCATCTACAGTTTGAACAGCCTGGAGAGAGAAATCCCGGATCAAAAAGCAGGTTGGTATTATACCGCATACCTCCTGTTAATGACGGGCATGACGGGAATGGTGGTTACAAATGATATTTTCAACCTTTATGTGTTCCTGGAGATTGTAGGCCTGGCTTCCTGTGCCCTCATCATTGCCAAAGGCACCAAAGAGGCCACAGAAGCATCCCTTAAATACCTTCTGCTGGCCACCATAGGATCGGGCTTTATCGTGTTTGCCATTGGATTCCTATATACCATAACAGGAAACCTCAACATTCCCTTTATAGCAATTGAACTGGAAGGTACTCGGGACAGCTTTCCTTTTGTCATCTGGACCACCATGGGTTTTTTGCTGGTGGGATTCAGCCTCAAGGCAGCCCTTTTCCCTCTCCACATCTGGCTCCCCGATGCCCACTCCTCAGCGCCTTTCCCTTCCAGCGCCCTGCTGTCCGGACTGGTGGTCAAAATCTACATCATGGCCTTCTTTAAAATTCTCTACGGTGTTTTTGGCCCCGGCATCCTGGCGGAAATGAATATTGCCGGCCTGATCACAGGCATGTCGGCTATGGCTATTGTGGCCGGTTCCATTTTTGCTTTTACACAAAAAGACTTAAAAAGGCGCCTGGCCTATTCCACCGTATCCCAGGTGGGGTATATCTTTTTGGGCTTAAGCCTGGGTACGCCCTGGGGTATAAAGGCGGCCTTGATGCATGTGGTAGTTCATGCCTTCATGAAGGTTTGCCTCTTCATGGCCGCCGGCAATATCCTTTTTCAAACGGGGAAGAGAAATGTTACCCTGTTTTCAGGTTTAGGGCGAATTATGCCCGTCACCATGGCTTCCTTCACCGTAGCTGCCTTATCGATGGTGGGAATTCCCATTTTTGCCGGCTTTATCACCAAATATGCCCTGGCCATGGGAAGTATCGAGGCAGGCAGCCGGGGCCTGGTTGCCCTGATTGTCCTAAGCGGCCTCTTAAACGCCATGTATTACTTACCCATAATATGGCAGGCTTACTTTACCGGAAATCAGAAGGAAAAGGTGGTCATGGACCGAATACCCTTGCCCCTGTTGGCGCCGGTTGTTCTCCTGGCTTGCGGGATTTTGTACCTGGGTTTGTTCCCTGCCCCAATCCTTAGTCTTATCAGCGGGGCCGTGGAACCCGTTTTCTTTCCTTGACAAAAGATAAAAAACCGGGGGGTGATGGAGTGTTCAGGCACATTAAAAAGGATCCGGTGGGGTTTGTCTTTTTATCCTTTCTATTGCTGGTTTTTTGGCTCTTGATATCCGCCAGCTTTGACTGGCAGCATATTCTCATGGGGACAGTAATTTCCTTCCTCTTGATGACCTTTTGGGCAGATGTTATTTTCATCCGGGAAGGAGGGACCCGTTTTACCCCGGGGCAGGCCCTCCGGCTTCTGGTATATCTGGTCTCCCTGGGGATTGAAGTGGTTAAAGCCAACGTTTATGTGGCCTACCTGGTCCTTCATCCCCGTATGCCCATCAGCCCGGGCTTTGTCACCTACAGGTTGGGCCTGGAAAAAGACCTTTCCAAGGCTTTGTTTCTCAATTCCATTACCTTGACCCCCGGTACCATAACGGTGGAATGTGAAGAAGACCGCCTGGTGGTCCACTGCTTCACCCGGGAGAATGCCGAGGCGGTCCAGCACTGGCCTTTGTATCACCAGATGAAAAAATTGGAGGGAAGTGGGAAAAGTGATTGAATCTCTGTTAACCTTTCTCCGGTATGGACTGGTTTTTATCCTCATCCTGGTCCTCATCAGGTCATTTATTGGCCCTTCAGCTGCCGACCGGGTGGTGGCTATCAACTATGCTGTCTCCCTGATAGTCATGCTGGTCTTGCTGAGCGCCCCGTATGCAGAGATCAACCTTTACCTGGATGTAGCCCTGGTTTTTGTCCTGGGGGCCTTTGTGGCCACCCTGGGAGTGCTGCGTCTCCTGGAAGAAGGAAAACTGTAAAAGGGGGGATCTCCCGTGTTCACCGATATCGTGATTGCCTTAAGCCTTCTCTGGGGATTCTTCTTCCTGATGGTGGGAGCTGTGGGAATGCTTCGCCTGCCTGATATCTTTACCCGCATGCACGCCATGGGTAAATGCGATACCCTGGGGGCCGGGTTGATTCTTTTTGCCATACTTTTTATCGTGCCCGATTTTACCAGTGGCGTCAAAGTGGTGTTAATCGGCGGCCTGATTGCCACCATCAACCCCGTTATGACCCACTTAATTGCCAAGACAGCTTATGACCGGAAAGATGCAGTGGCTCCCGCTACCTGGTATGAAGACAATTACTCCAGGAAAGGCCGGGGGTGACGCCTATGCCGCTGGATCCTGTCTTGTTTTTGCTGCTCCTGGTCCTGCTCCTGGTAACCTTCTCCGTCTTTATTTTTAAGGATTTGCTCTACATTATCATTATCTTTGGCGTTTACAGCGCTGTCATGGCCCTGGTATGGCAGAAACTCAATGCCCCTGACATTGCCATTACGGAAGCGGCGGTAGGTATAGCCACCACCATTCTCATGGTGGCAGTGGTCAGCAGGGTGGGAAGGAGGCCCCACTGATGCGGCGTAATAAAGCGGCCTTTTATCTGGTCGTCCTGATCCTGGTAATAAGCGTTAACTACCTGCTGCTCCTGGCCGTTATGGAGCTGCCCCTGTACGGTGACCCCCAGAACCCCACCAACAACTACGTCAGCCAGAGGTATGTGGAGAAAGGGGTGGAAGAGAGTGGGGGCTACAACCTGGTGGGCAACATATTGCTGAACTACCGGGCCTTCGATACCTTCCTGGAAACAACGGTTATATTCTCCGCCGTTGTGGCCGTCACCTTGACCTTGGCTTCCCTGAGGAAAAAAGAATTTCCTCATTAACCTAACAGAATGCCGCTTCGGCGGTGGAATCGAGGTGTTGAGTTTGGTGGCCCTGGCCGATGCTCCCGTAATAATTTTAGCCTTTGTCTTCCTTGCTTCCATAGCCGCATTTTTCCTGGTGCGCCGGAACAGGAGGTGGGGAGAGGGGTTTGCCCTGGTTTCCTCAATACTGGTTTTCTTGACAATCCTGTCCCTTTATCCCGCCCTGAGAGAGGGAGGGCCGGTAGTTTCCGCTTACACCTTTTTTTCCTTTCCCCTGGCCATTCATTTCAGGGTGGACCATCTGGGTTACTCCATGGCACTGCTGATTTCTTTCCTGTGGGTGCTGGCCGTCATCTACTCCCGGGCATACATGGCCCATAACCACGCCCTTGACCGTTATTATGGCTTCCTGCTGGCAGCCCTGGGAGCTAGCCTGGGAATAGTCATGGCGGGGGATATGCTGGGGCTGCTGCTCTTTTTTGAGTTGATGGCCGTCACCTCTTATGTTTTAGTCATTCACGAAGAAGACCCCCCGGCCATGTTTGCGGGGGGCAAATACATCTATATGGCCATGGCAGCGGGGTTTGCCGTCTTTTTCAGCACCATACTCCTTTACTTTGAGGCGGGAGACCTGGCTTTCGGAAGCAGCGGCCTGCTTACGGATGCAACTCCCTTCACCCTGGCCATCTTTTTGGGTTTTCTTACGGGTTTTGGCATCAAGGCCGGGGCCTTTCCCCTCCATGTATGGCTTCCCGATGCCCACCCGGCAGCCCCGGCTCCCGTCAGCGCTCTCCTGTCGGGAGTCATGGTAAAAATCGGGGTCTTCGGCCTCATCCGGGTTTTTTATGAGGTCTTCAGTATAGGTTTGATCCAGCAGGCCGGGTGGCACAGGATAACCCTGGCCCTGGCGGTGATAACCATCCTTTTGGGCTCCGCCCTGGCTTTAAGGCAGGATGACTTAAAAAGGCGCCTGGCCTACTCCACCATCGCCCAGGTCGGCTACATTTACCTGGGGCTGTCCCTTCTGACCGAGGTGGCCTTAACGGGAGCCCTTTTCCATATATTCGCCCATGCCATGATGAAGGGCTGCCTTTTTCTCTGCGCCGGAGCCATAATCTTGCAGACGGGCAAGCGCCGTATCAGCCATCTGGGGGGCATAGGCCTAAAGATGCCCCTGACCATGGCCTGCTTCACCCTGGCCGCCCTGAGCATGGTGGGTATTCCTCCCTTTAACGGCTTTTTAAGCAAACTGCTGTTGAGCCTGGGTGCCCTGGATGCGGGGGCGCCGGCATATGTCTTCCTGTTGATTATCAGCAGTCTTTTGAATGCAGCTTATTATTTACCTATTGTGGTGGCGGCCTTTTTTGCCCCACCCGGAGAGACGGGGGGAAACAGCCTGGAAGCACCCCCCGTTATGCTGGCGCCCATAATAGTCCTGGCGGCGGGAACCTTTGTTTTTGCCCTGGCTCCCGCAAACTGGCCCCTGGAGATGGCCCGCCTTATTGCCGGAACCATGATTAACCATTTTTAAGCAGGAAGGGGGATTTTAACGGATGGCTGTCAATACTTATTTGCCTGCCCTGGCTGTTCTGATTCCCCTGGCGGGGGCCCTCCTCATTTTAGTGCTTCCCGAAGATAAATACAGGGAAAGGGCTGTCGCTGCCCTGCTTACGGTTAGCCTGAACTTAATCGTGGTGTTATCCCTGCTTCCACCGGTAATGCAGGGGCAGCTCCCCCAGTCACCGCCCCTTCGCCTTTTACCCAATCTGGAGTTAACCTTGAGGGCGGACCCTCTGAGCATGGCCTTCGCCCTGGTAGCCGGAAGCCTGTGGATTTTTGCCATCATTTACTCCCTGGGATACATGAAGGGGGAAGGGGGTCAGGGAAGATACTTCTTTTATTACATCCTGTCCATGAGCGCCACCATGGGAGTGGCTTTTTCCGGGAACCTGTTCAGCCTTTACGTCTTTTTTGAGTATTTGACCCTGTGTACCTATCCCCTGGTAATTCACTCCGGCAGTACCGAAGCCTTTAAATCGGGGACCCGCTATATCATCTACTGCCTTTCCGGGGGCGGCCTCATCCTGGCAGCCTTTTTTGCCCTGCAAAGCCTGGTGCCGGGGGCGGCTTTTGAGCCGGGGGGAAGCCTGGCCCCCTTCCTGGAAGGGAACCGTACAATGCTGGCGGGAGCCTTCCTCCTGCTGGTTGCAGGCTTTGCCGTCAAGGCGGCTGTCATCCCCCTGCATGCCTGGCTTCCCGGCGCCATGGTGGCCCCGGCCCCCGTCAGCGCCCTGCTGCACGCCGTTGCCGTGGTCAAAAGCGGGGCCTTCGGCGTAATCCGGGTTCTTTATTTCATCTACAATCCGGCGGTCATCGAGTCTTTGGGCCTGCAAGACATTCTGGCCGTCCTGGTTTCCCTCTCCATCCTCCTGGGCTCCATTCTGGCCCTGCGACAAAGTGTATTAAAACTAAGGTTGGCCTACTCCACCATAGGCCAGTTGGGATACATCATTCTGGGGGCGCTTCTCTTAACACCAGCCGGTTTGACGGGAGGAATCCTCCATTTGATCAACCATGCCTTTTTAAAAATTACCCTGTTCTTCTGCGCCGGGCAAATCCTCAAGGAGACAGGGAAAAGCCGTTTGGAAGAATTGTACGGAGTCGGACGGCGCCTGCCCCTGACCATGGCCTGCTTCAGCCTGGCGGGCCTGGGGCTCATCGGCATCCTGCCTCTAAACGCTTTTATCAGCAAGTATTATTTAATCCAGGGCAGCCTGGGAGGGGGCAAGACGGTCTTTGCCTTTGTGATCCTGGCCAGCGCCCTTTTAAACGCCGCCTATTACCTGCCTGTTATGGTTAATGCTTATTTTCGGCAGGGCACCTTTACAAGGCCCGGGGGTTGGGAAACTTCACCCGCCATGCTCATACCAACCATAATCCTGACGGCCTGCTGCTTTGCCCTGGGCCTCTTTGCCCATGAGCTTTCCATACCTCTGGCGGAAAAGGTTATTGCCCACGTATTTTGAGGAAGCGGAGGGAAAGATAATGCACCCGACCCTGACCACCATCTTGATCTCTTTTATCGTCTTAACCCCCCTGCTGGGGGGCGGAGCCCTCTATCTATTACGCAAAAGCAGCATAGGGCTTAAGGAAAGGTTGATTACAGTTTCCACCCTAATACCGTTGATTATAACCGCCTTCCTCTACGGCCCCCTTCGCCGGGGGGAGGAGCTGCAGAAAACCTTCGATTTGCTGCCGCCCCTGGGGCTTTCCTACCGGGTGGATATCCTGGGTTTCTATATGCTCCTGCTTTTTGTCTTCTTCGGTTTCGTGGTCAGCATCTATGCCCAGCAGTACATGAAAGGTGACAAGAAAGCCGACCGTTTTTTTGCCTGCATGCTCCTGGCCCTGGGGGGATGTTACGGGGTGGCCCTGGCCGGCGACTTCTTCACCTTCTACCTCTTCTTCGAGTTCATGTCCCTGATGTTTTTCGTCCTGGTTATTCACCATCAGACGGAGGCCTCCCTGAAGGCGGGCTTAAAGTTCCTCTTTATGACCATTACGGCCGGGGTAGCCCTCTTTTTATCCGCCGTCATTATTTTAAGAGAAACGGGAAGCCTGGCCCTGGGTCAAGGAGGCTTGGTTACGGAGGCCTCCCCCCTGGCTTTGCTGGCTTTTTGCGGCTTCATGGTGGCTTTTGGCACCAAAGCCGCCCTCGTTCCCCTGCACTTCTGGATGCCCGATGCTTATGCCCGGGCACCCCTGCCCGCTGCCGTCATTTCCTCCGCCATAATGTTAAAAACCGGGGCTTACGGCATGCTGCGGGTCTTTGGGGACGTATACGGCTTTTCCTTCCTGGCCGGGGCGGGTTGGGCCCAGCCATTGATTTACCTGGCCTCCTTAAGTATATTGTTGGGGTCTGCCATCGCCCTGGTCCAGGATGACCTGATTCGCCGCCTGGCTTATTCGGGTATTGCCCAGGTAGGTTACATTATTCTGGGAATATCCCTGCTCCAGGAGGCGGCCGTGGCGGGGGCTGTATACCATATTATGGCCCACGCTTTTATGAAGGGGACCCTGTTTCTTTGCGCCGGTGCCGTTATCAGGGGCATGGGGACCCGAAAAATCAGCGAAATGAAGGGAGCGGGGCACCAAATGCCCGGGGTTATGCTGTGCTTTTCCGCGGCAGCCCTGACAGCCGTGGGGATGCCGCCCTTTAATGTATTCATCAGCAAGTGGTACTTAAGTCTCGGTGCCCTGGAAGAAGGGATGCCCGTCCTGGTGGGGGTACTGCTGGTGAGCAGCTTTTTAAATGCTGCCTATTACCTTCCCATCGCCATCCAGGCCTTCTTTGGCGTACCTGCCGGCCACGGGGACGGACAGGAGGAGGAGGAAGCCTTCAGGCAAACTGCCGCGGCGAGAGGAGAGGGGCAAGGGGACTTCAAGGCGGGTTCCTGGAAGACAGCCCTGCCCATCCTGATTTTGACAATAGGCTGCGGTGCCTTTGGGCTGCTGGCAGTAAACTGGCCCCTGGAGATTGTTAAAGCGGGAGTAAAAGCTTTCTTTTAGCGGGCTTCCCGCCGGGTATTTCTTTTGGAGAGGAGAGGTGGATATGGATTTTCTAAAAGACACGGGATTTTCTCTAATACCACCCGTTATTATCCTGCTGCCCCTTGCCTTTTCCTTTCTGGTACCCTTTTTAAAGAAGAGAAAAGAGAGCACCCGGGATCTGACGGCGGTATTTTTTGCCGGTATAACCTTTTTTCTCAGCGCCCTTTTGTACCTTAAAGCGGGGGAGGAAGCGGCTTTTTTTGCTCTGCCCGGTTTTTTGGGCTGGGGGCTGAATTTTTCCGTCGGCCCCCTGGGGGCTTTCTTTACCCTTTTATCTTCTTTCATATGGTTCCTGGCCGTCCTCTTCTCCTTAACCTACATGGGGCACGAACACGCCCGCCCCCGGTACTACGCCTTTCTTTCCCTGACCCAGGCGGGCTGCCTGGGGGTTTTTCTTGCAGGAGACCTCTTCAGCCTTTTTATTTTCTTCGAAGTCATGTCCCTGGCATCCTATGCCCTGGTGGTGCATACGGAAACGGAAGAGGCCATGGAAGCCGGCCGCTTATATCTCTTTTTGGGAGTAGCGGGCGGCTTAAGCCTGCTTACGGGAATATTGCTCCTCAATTCCTTCACGGGCAGCGTCTCTTTGGCACCCCTGTTTCAGGACATGACGGCTCCCGCATATATGCGCTACTTGACAGCGGGATTCCTCCTTCTAGGCTTTGGCATTAAGGCCGGCATGGCCCCTGTCCACATCTGGCTTCCCAAAGCCCACCCCGTAGCCCCTTCGCCGGCCAGCGCCCTCCTGTCGGGAATCATGATCAAGACGGGAGCCTACGGCATCCTGCGGGTTGCCGCCCAGGCCTTCGCGCCGGAAACCGGAGGTTTTCTCGGAAGTACCAGCAGCAATTTGGGTTTTGTCATCCTGTGGACGGGAATAGCCACCATGTTCATGGCTGCGTTCATCGCCCTCTTTCAGACAAACATCAAAAGGATACTGGCCTACAGCAGTGTCAGCCAAATGGGGTATATTCTCATGGGGGTCGGGTGTGCTGCCTACCTGGGCCCGGAAGGGCCCATGGGATTTACCGGTACGGTCTTTCACATCTTTAACCACGCCTTTTTCAAAGCCGGGATGTTCATGATGGCGGGGGCCGTCTATGCCCGTACCCATGAACTGGACCTGGACCACCTGGGAGGCCTGTGGAGAAAGTTTCCTGTCACGTCCCTGTGTTTTGCGGTGGCGGCCTGCGGGATTGCCGGCGTCCCCGGCTTTAACGGTTATGCCAGCAAAACCCTGCTGCATCATGCCGTGGAAGAAGCTGCCCATCAGGGCAGCCAGATTTTCCTCTATGCAGAAAAAATATTCGTCATAACCAGTGCCCTGACCGTCTGCTATATATTGAAACTGACCCTGGGCGTCTTCTTTGGGCCGGAGAGGGAAGACCGGGGGCAGGTGGGGCCGGAACCCCTGTTGGAAAAACTGGTGTTCGGGCTTTTTGCCGCCGCCGTTATTCTTGCAGGAGTCTTCCCCAAGTTCCTTTTAACCAGTGTCATTATTCCTTTAACGGAAGGTTTCGGATTCGACCCCTACAGGGTAAACTATCTGGAAAAACTGGACTTTTGGGCCAGGCCCGACCTGCTGGCCATTGGTACGGCCTTATCCCTGGGAGTTATCTTTTACCTTTTCTTTAGTAAAACCGGCCTCTTTTACCGGCATCCCCCCCGCTGGCTCAGCATTGAGTCCCTGCTGTATACACCTCTTGTCAGGGGAACGGTTCTGGTGTATACCCTTCTGGGGTCATCCCTGGAAAGAGGGGTAGATAAGGCCTATGTAAAACCGGGGCCCTGGTTTACGTCCCTTTTTAGCAGAACGGCAGCCTGGGAAAGCAAAGCCGCCGGCTTCTTTACGGAAGTGGCTCTCAAGCAGGCCTCCAGAATGTATACCGGCATCGGCAGCGGCCTGGACCACCTGTTTGAAGTCATCTACGTGCAATCCGGCATCCCTTTCAAAGCCCTGGCCCGGCGCCTGGCGTACTTTGATGCTGTAACCCTGACCAGGGCAGGGCAGGCGGCGGCCCGCTTGTCTGTGGGAATACAAGATAAAATATATTCCCGGTGGTGCCGCTTAGCTTCCTGTTATGATGCAAAACTGCACCGCCTGATGCGCAGGACCTTTGTAGCTTTTATCAAAGCGGATTACGATACCAAGGGAGACCCTTTTTACCAGATGATTAACCCCATGAACTATAATTTCGACCTGGTTGTGGTTTGGTTGGTTTTGCTGGTAATTTTGCTTCTGGGTGTAAGGTAGGCTTAAGGGATGAAGCTCCTGGAAGCCAGCAGGAGGGCCAGGGCCAGCACTGCCATGGCCAGCATGATGCCAACCCTTTTTTCTAAAGTATTTTCTCTGAAGGACTTAATGCCAATCCCGATTACAGCGGCACATAGAGCGCCTGCTTTCAGGATCAACAATAGGGGGATTATAAAATCCAGGTCCACGGCGGCCACCTCCTGATAATTCATATGTGCCAACCCGAAAGGGCAGACCTGAATTTGCCCCATTAAAAGCGGCCTTCAAAAGAAAAAAACCCCACAATCCCTTGTGGAGCCTAATTTCTTTACTGGCAGGGGAGACAGGACTCGAACCCGCAACCAACGGTTTTGGAGACCGCCACTCTACCAATTGAGCTACTCCCCTGCGCTTCATATATTTTAACCCAGACCTCCTTTTTTGTCAATGTGTGCAACTGTACCCGCCGTTGAGGCACACAATTACAGGGACACCATACTTAATTTCGCATTATGGAATTACAGGGACACCATACTTAATTTCGCATTATGGAATTACAGGGACACCATACTTAATTTCGCATCGTGGAATTAAGTATGGTGTCCCCTTAATTATCCTTAACGTGAGGACAAATGAGGACGGGTCGTTTTTGCTGTTCCCTGAAGATTTCTTTCTCTGCCCCACCAGGATTATTACCCGCAACCTGCTGCTGCAGCTGAAAGTCTTGATAAATATAGAGCCTATCGGGGTTACAGGTTATTTTTACCTTGACACTGGCACAAAAAAAAGTTAAAATTAGTATTGGTGTAGAAAGACCTTTCTGTAGGCGAAAAGCTTAAGGGATTAGCTTATACCGTGCTGGGAGCACTATTTATATTATATAGATTTTTGTTAATTTTAATAAAATCTAATAATTAATCCGGTATAAGTCTATGTAATCTTGTTAAGCTGTGTATCCTACACGGCTTTTATTTATTTATGCATGAACCTAGGAGGTGAAAACGATGCAAATAAATACCGTAATTGCTTTGGTTCTGGCTGCTGCAGTATTATCTTTTGCCATAGGCTATTTGATTCGTAAATACATTGCCGAGGCAAAAATTGCATCCGCCGAGGATGCAGCCAAAAGAATTATTGCGGAAGGCGAGCAGAAAGCCACTGCTGCCAAAAGAGAGGCTCTCCTGGAAGCAAAGGAAGAGACCCACCGGCAAAGAAGTGAAATGGATCGGGAGAACCGGGAAAGAAGAAACGAGATTCAAAGAATCGAACGCCGGTTGATTCAAAAAGAAGAGTCCCTGGACAGAAAGACGGACCAGAATGAAAAGAAGGAAGAAAGCCTTAAAAGAAAAGAACAGGATCTAAAGAATAAGGAAGAAGATTTAACCAACCTGCACAACGAACAGCTGAAGGAACTGGAACGCATTTCAGGCCTAACCAGCGGGGAAGCCAAGGACATCCTGCTGCGCCGCGTCGAGGATGAGATCAAGCACGAAATGGCAATTATGATCAAGGATATTGAGACCCAAGCCAAGGATGAAGGAGAAAAACGCGCCCGGAACATCATTACCCTGGCCATCCAAAAATGCGCCGCCGACCACGTGTCCGAATCCACGGTTTCTGTGGTGTCCTTACCCAATGATGAAATGAAAGGCCGTATCATCGGCCGCGAGGGACGGAATATCCGTACCCTGGAAACCCTGACGGGAATCGATTTGATTATTGACGATACCCCCGAGGCCGTTATCCTGTCAGGTTTTGACCCCATCCGCCGGGAGGTGGCCCGGATTGCCCTGGAAAAACTGGTATCCGACGGCCGCATCCACCCTGCCCGTATCGAAGAAATGGTGGAAAAGGCCAAGCAGGAAGTGGAGTTACAGATTAGGGAAGAAGGCGAACAAGCCACCTTTGAAGTGGGAGTTCACGGCCTGCATAACGAAATCGTAAAACTCCTGGGCCGGTTAAGATTTAGAACCAGCTACGGGCAAAACGTCCTGAAACACTCCATAGAGGTGGCAAACCTGGCCCGGGTTATGGCTGCCGAATTGGGCCTGGATGTCAATATGGCCAAAAGGGCCGGCCTTCTCCATGACATCGGCAAGGCGGTGGACCACGAGGTGGACGGCCCCCATGTGGTTATTGGCGCCGACCTGGCCAAGAAATACAAGGAATCGCCCAATGTCATCAACGCCATTGCCGCCCATCACGGCGACTTTGAGCCCCTGACCCTGGAAGCGGCCCTCATCCAGGCGGCCGATGCAATATCCGCCGCCCGGCCGGGAGCCAGAAGGGAAACGCTGGAAAACTATATCAAGCGCCTGGAAAAACTGGAGAATATTGCGGACTCTTTCGACGGGGTGGACAAATCTTACGCCATCCAGGCCGGACGGGAAATCCGCATCCTGGTGAAACCGGAGCGGGTGGACGACCTCATGTCCACGAAAATTGCCCGGGAAATAGTCAGTAAAATTGAGCACGAACTGGAGTATCCCGGACAGATTAAAGTAACGGTAATCCGCGAGACTCGCGCCGTGGATTATGCCAAGTAAGCGTCAATAATCCGCGAGTCAGCAGTAGATTATGCCAAGTAAGGTGTCTTTTACAAGACACCTTTTTTTTATTCAGGGAGGATTTTTGCTTAAATATATGGAATTAAGCTTGAATAGCGATAGAATGGAGGAAGGGATGCTCTATGAAAACGGATGCGGTAGCGTCGGACAGTTCCTGTATCGATTTTTTGGTTTCAATTCTGGTCAGGTTCCCCCAAATATTTGCCATCAGGTTTAACAACACCACTAAATCATATATTTTTACCTTTATGTACCGGGGCAGCCTGGCGGAAGACCATTTTGCAGAACTCAAGGTTAAAATCAAGGATTATTTCGAAGTCTACAAAGAATTAAACGACGGGTTTGACATCCAGCTTTCCTTTAAGAAAAGAAAATTTCGCAAGTGCACTTTTATCGAGATTTTTATTGACGGAGATTCCTTGAATATTCAGGATATTAACCTTCTGGCATCCACCATGGCAGTGGAGCTGGGCGAGAATGTGGTCAGCGATTACGAGGAATTTGCCCTGACCCTCCTGGAGGGGGAAGACCCGGACCAGGAACGGGAAGTGGAATACCTTTCCCGAACCGGCATCTCCCACCGTACAAAAGAAAACCTTATCCTTTTCAGGGATTCGGGAAAAGTCTACGTTTTCGATAAATAAAGGGGATTAAAAACTGTTATCGGGCTAATATTATACCGGTGAATGTATCTTACATATGCGGGGGGACCCTTTCCATGAAACTTTTATTCTTGGGAGACATTGTCGGCAAGCCGGGACGGGCCTGTGTCCGGGATATGCTGGCCAAAATCAAGGAAAATTATGACGTCCAGGTGGTCATCGCCAACGGAGAAAATGCCGCCGGGGGAAACGGTTTGACCAGGAAAGTTTACGATGAACTGCTTTCCTACGGCATTGATATTGTGACATCGGGCAACCACATCTGGGACAAGCGGGAGGTTCTGGACTTTATAGACAGCGAGCCCCGCCTGCTCCGGCCTGTAAACTACCCCAAAAAGACCCCCGGCCGGGGAATGGGGGTTTTTCAGACCCCCATGGGGCCCCTGGGGGTGATTAATCTTTCGGGGACGGTATTTATGCCCAACCTGGACTGCCCTTTTGCCGCAGTGGAAGAATGCCTCCGGGAGATATCCAGGGAGGCCGGGATGCTGCTGGTGGATTTCCATGCAGAAACCACTTCGGAAAAAATCGCCATGGGCTGGTTTCTTGACGGCCGGGTCTCCGCCCTGGTGGGCACCCACACCCATGTACAGACCGTCGACGAGCGGATATTGCCCCAAGGGACGGCTTATATCACTGATGCGGGCATGACGGGAGCGCTAAACGGCGTCATCGGTGTTAAGAGGAAGATTGTTTTGCAAAAATTCGTGTCCAAGATGCCTGTCCGCTTTGAAGTGGAGAACAAAGAACCCTATCAGCTCAACGGTGTTGTCGTAAAAGTAGACCCCGCCGGCGGCAAAGCCCTTTCCATCGAGAGGATCTACGACCTGCACCCTCCCCAATAGCGGCCTTTCCACTTAAAATAGCAAAAATATTTAGTATATTTGCATTTTTCACCTCCCCAAGGCAGGAATTCTTTTAAATTCCTAGAAATATAATCAAGAAGTAATTATACCATTATACCCACTAACTAGGAGGTACTCTATAATGGACGTATTGAAAGTTTCAGCTAAGTCGAATCCAAATTCAGTGGCAGGAGCTTTAGCAGGGGTACTTAGAGAGCGCGGTTGCGCAGAAATGCAGGCCATCGGCGCCGGTGCGCTGAATCAGGCCGTCAAGGCCGTGGCCATTGCCAGGGGTTTTGTGGCTCCCAGTGGGGTAGATTTGATTTGCATTCCTGCTTTTACCGACATACTCATCGACGGAGAAGAGCGTACAGCCATTAAGCTCATCGTTGAACCCCGGTAGGAAAAAGAAAAATATATTTTGCCCACCCCTTGCATTATGGGGGTGTTTTTTTTATGCTTAATGGGAGGCTAGACACGGAAAATTATAAGGAGAGATTATATGATTGAAGCAGACCTCCACATTCATACCACCGCCTCCGACGGCGAATATACTCCCGCAGAAATTCTGGCGGCGGCCCGCCGGCTTAAGCTTAAAGCCATTGCCATTACGGACCATGACTCCGTGGATAATACGGAAGAGGCCCTTGCAGCAGGGGTAAAGGCCGGCCTGCAGGTCATCCCGGGGGTGGAGATCAGCTGCGTTTACAGCGGCGAGGAAATCCACATCCTGGGATACTTTATGGATATAAAGGACCGGCGCCTTCGGGAACTGCTGGGAGAGCTGCGGCAAAGCCGCCACCACAGGCTGGAGCGGATGCTTTCCAAAGCAAAAAAAATAGGGTTTCGCTTAAAGCCTGAAGACATAGAATATGACGGTGTCCCGGGAAGGGCCCACCTGGGCAGGGCCCTGGTGAAAAAAGGGTATGTCAGGGACATGGCGGAAGCCTTTTCCAGGTATTTAAAGCTGGGAGGCCCCCTGTATGTGGAGCGCTACCACATCTCCCCCCGGGAGATCATGGAAGTAATCCGGGGGGCCGGCGGTGTAACTTCCCTGGCCCACCCCGGCCTTTTGCGGGAGAAGAAGCTGGTGGGGGAAATGATATCCCACGGCGTGGAGGGCCTGGAAGTTTTCTACCCCCTCCACACCGGGAAACAGGTTAAGGAATTCAAAGCCCTGGCGCAAAAACACGACCTGGTCCTAACAGGCGGATCCGACTTTCACGGCCCGGGGAGCAACACTATTTCTTTGGCTGCGGCGGGGGTATCCCTGGAGCAGGTGAGGGCCTTGGAAATTAGGATAAAAAAATAAATTATTAAAGGATTTTGCCATTAGATACAGAAATAAATAGTGTTATCACACGAGATGGGTGAAGGAGGTTTATAATTGCTGATTTTGCTACAAAGGAGGGTGCAGAGTACTTGGTAGACTTATCATTTGGCTTCGAAGTAATGTTGATTGGTTTTGCCGGTGTTTTCGTCGCTCTTTCCATCCTGTACGTACTGCTGGTGTTGATGGACCGCTTTTTCTCCAAGAAAAGGAGCAAGCCCGCAAAGCCTCAGCCCCTGGCCGCCGGGGAGATAAAACCTTCGGCGCCGCAAAAACCGGAAACGTCCGGGGATGAAGGGGAGAGAGACGAACTGATGGCGGCAATAACGGCAGCCCTTTCGGTTTACTTGCAAAAACCCCGTCCCAGCCTGGCCATCAGGAGTATTACCCCCGTGGGAAATACAAACTCCTGGGTCTATTATGGCCGAACCAGAAACATGGACTTAAAGAACAGCGTCAGCTCGAAGAGAAGGGAGAAGAGAATATGAAAAGTTTTAGAGTAACCGTCAACGGCAAATCCTATGATGTCACCGTCGAAGAAATGGGGTCGGAAAGTACCAGCCCCGCTCCGGCCGTTAAACAGGAAAATCCTGCGCCTGCCCCGGCGCCTAAACCCCAGGCTCCCCCGGAGGCAAAGCCCCAGGATGCCCCGGCCCAGGGAGGCGGAGAAGGGAAGAAAGTGCCTGCTCCCATGCCGGGAGTCGTTCTGGACATAAAGGTTTCCAAAGGGGATAAAGTCAGTGAAGGGCAAACCCTCCTGGTACTGGAAGCCATGAAAATGGAAAACGAAATATCTTCACCCTTTACGGGCACCGTGAAAGATATCCATATAAGCAAAGGGGCCAGCGTAAATACAGAAGATCTTTTAATTACCATCGAATAGCCTAAGGGAGAGATCCAAGTGATTGATAAGATACATTTATTTATCCAAAGTACGGGATATGCCAATTTAACGTACCTGGATGCCATCATGATTGCCCTGGCCTGCTTTCTTCTGTATTTGGGAATCGTCAAAAAGTATGAGCCCCTGCTGCTTATCCCCATAAGCTTCGGGATGCTACTGGCCAATTTGCCCCTGGGCAATCTTATGGCTCCCCCTACCCCCGGAGAACTAGGCGGACTTTTTTACTACCTGGCCCTGGGAATCGAGCTGGGAATATATCCGCCCCTGATTTTCCTGGGTGTGGGAGCTTTGACGGATTTTGGGCCCCTGATCGCCAATCCCAAAACTCTCCTGCTGGGGGCGGCAGCCCAGTTCGGCATTTTTGCCACCCTTCTGGGAGCCCTGCTGTTGGGGTTTTCTCCGGCAGAAGCCGGCTCCATCGGGATCATCGGCGGCGCCGACGGCCCAACGGCCATATTTCTAACTTCCCGGCTTGCCCCTGAACTGCTGCCGTCCATAGCCATTGCCGCCTATTCCTATATGGCCCTGGTGCCCATTATCCAACCCCCCATCATGAAGGCCCTGACCACCAAGCAGGAAAGGGAAGTAATAATGGAGCAGCTCAGGCCCGTCTCCAAGACGGAGAAAATTTTGTTTCCCATCGCCGTCATCATCATTACCGGCCTCTTTTTGCCGGCAGCCGTACCCCTCCTGGGGATGCTCATGTTCGGCAACCTGCTGCGGGAGACGGGAGTTACGGAGCGCTTGAGCAAGGCTGCGCAGAACGAACTCAATAACATTGTAGTTATCTTTCTGGGCCTGACAGTGGGAGGCAAAGCCAATGCGGAGATGTTCCTTTCCCTGGCCACCATCCAGATTATCGTGCTGGGACTGGCAGCCTTTGCCGTGGGGACGGCGGGAGGGGTCATCCTGGGTAAAATCATGTACAGACTCTCGGGAGGCAAAGTTAACCCTCTGATAGGCTCGGCAGGGGTCTCTGCCGTTCCCATGGCCGCCCGGGTATCCCAGACCGTAGGCCGGGAGGCCAACCCAAAAAACTTCCTGCTCATGCATGCCATGGGGCCCAACGTGGCGGGGGTTATCGGTTCCGCCATCGCCGCCGGCATCTTGTTGTCCATACTCTAAAATTGTATTGGCAGACAGAGCCCTTAGAAAAACAGAACAAAGCATCCTTTACAATTCGGAAGGCAGAGGGGCAGGGTTCTCCTGCCTTCCTGTCTATTATTTATAGGTTTTTCCCGGCTGAAGCGGAACATATTCCCGGGTAAAGGAGGTAAGGCCCTTGGCAAAACAGCGGAAAAGGTCATCCCTGGGCAGCGGCCTTTTTTTCCTGCTGCTGGGAGCCTACTTTTATGCCATTCTGGCAGGATTTTTTATCGGTGAAACGGGGAACCTCTTTATGGTTTTTACCGGAGGCCTTTTTCTGGCCCTCTTTCTTTTAACCCGCCTGGAGTGGGCCGTTTACCCCGGCAGCTTCCTGCTGGCCTCCGGGCTAATCCTCTACATAACCACCATGGGCTTAAATATGGACATCTACTGGCCCTTGTTTATTCTCCTCCCCGGCCTGGGTTTTTTCCTCATTCTCATCTTCACCCCCTACAACCGCTGGGCCCTGGCACCGGGAGCCATTACCGTCCTCGTCGCCTTATTCTTTTTCGCCGTCAACATAGGCCTCCTCCCTGAGGGCCTATCCCTGTATATCACATACCTGCCCCCCACAGCCCTGGTGTTATGGGGTTTCCGGCTCATTCTATTTCCCAGGAAATAAGGTCACAGGATACTGAGCTTTGCTTTTTGGCAAAATTATATTACAATGGTAACGATACATAATATTGGAGTGAACCTGGATTGGAAAAGCTGCCAGAAAAAGCAAAGACATACCACCTGTCCGTATTCGGCTGCCAGATGAACGAGCGGGACGCCGAGATTATCGCCGGCTACCTGGAAGAGCGGGGTTACAAAGAAACGGGAGACCCCCAAAAGGCCGACTTGATGATCTTGAATACCTGCGCCGTGCGCCAGAAGGCGGAGGAGAAGGTGTACGGGAAGCTGGGCAAATTGAAGAAGTTCAAAGAGGACAACCCCGACATGCTCATCGTGGTGGCGGGTTGCATGCCCCAGCAGGAGGAAGTGGGGAAAAAAATCAAGAGCCGCTACCCCTATGTGGATATGGTCATCGGCACCCACAACCTGAGCCGGTTCCCCGAACTTTTGGACAGGGCCCTGGGGGAAAAGGAAACGGTCCTGGATATCTGGGAAGGGGAGGGGCCGGTGGTGGAGGGGCTGCCCCTTTACCGCCGCAGCAAACTTAAAGCCTGGGTCAACATAACTTACGGGTGCAACAACTTCTGCTCTTACTGCATCGTTCCCTATGTGCGGGGAAGGGAAAGGAGCAGACAGGTTAAAGATATTGTGGCGGAAATAGAGGAACTGGCCGGGAAAGGGTTCGTCGAAGTCACCCTCCTGGGCCAAAACGTGAACTCTTACGGCAGGGATTTGCAGGACGGCACCTCCTTTGCCGGGCTTCTTTTGGCCCTGGAGGAAGTGGAAGGCATCGGGAGGTTCAGGTACATGACGTCCCACCCCCGGGATTTCACGCCCCATCTGGTGGAGATAATCCGGGATGCAGAAAAAGTGTGCGAGCACTTCCACCTGCCCGTCCAGGCGGGGAGCAACGGCATCCTAAAGAAGATGAACCGGGGGTACACCCGGGAACACTACCGGGACCTGGTGCACAAAGTGCGCCGGGAAATCCCCGGCGCCTCCATCACCACCGACTTCATCGTCGGCTTTCCCGGCGAAACGGAAGCGGATTTCCAGGAAACCCTGGACCTGGTCCGGGAAATCCGGTTTGACGCCGCCTTCACCTTCATCTACTCCCCCCGCCGGGGGACCCCGGCGGCCAATATGCCCGGCCAGGTTAAGCAGCAGGTGAAGAAGGAGCGGATCTACCGCTTGATAGAGGAACAAAATGCCATCAGCCTGGAAATCAACCGGGGCCTTTTGGGGCAGAAAATGGAGGTGCTGGTGGAGGGGGAGAGCAAAAACGCCGGGGGAGAGCTGACGGGCAGGACCCGGACCCACAAGGTGGTTAACTTTCAGGGGAGCCGGGACTTGATTGGCCAATTTGTGGAGGTGACGGTCAAAGAGGCCCAAACCTGGAGCCTTACGGGCCAATTGTAAGTTTACGGGGAGCAGAGGAATACCGGAGGGGATAGTTTGCCGGAAAATGAAACGCCGATGATCAGGCAGTACCGTAAGATAAAGGAAGACCACGGGGATAAAATCCTCTTCTTTCGCGTGGGGGATTTTTACGAGATGTTCTTCGAAGACGCCAAAACGGCGGCCCGGGAGCTGGAGATCACCCTGACCTCCCGGGAGACGGGGAAGGACAACCATGTGCCCCTGGCGGGCGTGCCTTACCATGCCGCTGAAAACTATATCTCCCGCCTCATCGAAAAGGGGTACAAGGTAGCCATCTGCGAGCAGGTGGAGGACCCCCGGACGGCCAAAGGCCTGGTGAAACGGGAGGTGGTCCGGGTAATCACCCCCGGCACCCTGGTGGAACAGGCCATGCTGAGGGAAAAAGAGAATAACTTTCTCCTGGCCCTGGCCGGTTACCAGGACAGGTGGGGGCTGGCCACCGTGGACGTTTCCACGGGAGAGCTGATGGCGGCGGAATTCGCCCCGGCAGCGGCCCGGGAAAAAGCCCTGGAGGAGCTTCAGCGCATGGGGGCCGCCGAGGCCCTGGTGCCGGAAGAGCTGCAGAAAGAAGCTGACTTTTTAAAAGTTAAAGGCAAAGCTTTGATAAATTACCGCCCCCGGTTAAGCTTCAGCTTAAAAAAGGGGGAAGAGAGCATCCTCCGGCACTTTAATTGTTTGTCCCTGGAAGCCATAGGCCTTTCGGACTACCCCGCCGTTACCTGCGCCGCCGGGGCGCTCCTGGCATACCTTAAGGAAAACTCGGGAGACATGAGCCATATCAAAAAGGTGCGCCTTTACAGCCCCGAGGAATACATGCTCCTGGATTCCATATCCCGTAAAAACCTGGAACTGACCAGCAGCCTGAGGGAGGGGAAACGCTACGGGTCTCTCCTTTGGGTTTTGGATAAAACCAGCACCTCCATGGGAGGCCGCCTCTTAAAGAGGTGGCTGGAACAGCCCCTGATAAATAAAGAGAGAATCCTCTTAAGGCAGGCGGCGGTGGAGGAATTCTCTGAGAACTTGAAGCTTAAAAGCGTCGTCAGCAGCAGCCTCAAGGAAGCCTACGACCTTAAGCGGCTTATTTCCCGCATTGCCATGGGCACCTGCAGCCCCCGGGATGTGGTGGCCCTGAAAAACACCCTGCTTCTTTTGCCTGCCATCCGGGAAGCCCTCCTTGAGAGCGTCAGCTTGAAGCATTTAGGTGAGAGAATCGCCCTGCAGGGTGAGCTGATAGAGAAGATGTCCCGGGCGGTGGTGGACAACCCTCCCCTGGCCCTCAAGGAAGGCGGCATCATCCGCAGCGGTTACAACGCCGATTTGGACGAACTGCGGGGCATCTCCCGGGACAGCCGCCGCTGGCTGGCGGATTTTGAAACCAAAGAGCGGGAAAGGACGGGGATTAAGTCCTTAAAGGTCCGCTACAACAAGGTCTTCGGCTACTACATCGAGATCACAAAAGCCAACCTGGATATGGCCCCGGCGGACTACATCCGCAAGCAAACCCTGGTCAACGCCGAACGGTTTATCTCAGAGCCCCTAAAGGAAAAAGAGGACATCATCCTCAGGGCGGAAGACCGGAGCCAGGAACTGGAGTACCGGCTCTTTCAAGACCTCAGAAAAGATATTGCCGCCGAGACCGACAGCATCCAGGAAACCGGTGAAATCCTGGCGGAAGTGGACTGTCTCTTAAGCTTTGCCCTGGTCTCCCAGGAATACGGGTACATCAAGCCCGAACTGGACCACGGGGAGGAAATTCACATCGAGGGCGGCCGGCACCCGGTGGTGGAACAGGTGCTGCCGGACCAGTTCTTCGTGGAAAACGACCTTTCCCTGGGGGGCGGTCAGAATATTATCCTGCTGACGGGGCCCAACATGGCAGGGAAGTCCACTTACCTGCGGCAGAGCGCCCTCCTGGTCCTCATGGCCCAGATGGGCTGTTTCATCCCCGCCCGGAAGGCCAGGATAGGTATCGTGGACAGGATTTTTACCCGGGTGGGGGCCGCCGACGACCTGGTAGGGGGGCAGAGCACCTTCATGGTGGAGATGAACGAGGTGGCCAACATCCTGAAAAACGCCACCGCCCGCAGCCTGGTGATCCTGGACGAAGTGGGCCGGGGAACCAGCACCTACGACGGTGTCAGCATTGCCTGGGCCACCACCAACTTTATCCACCGGCATTTGGGGGCCAAAACCCTCTTCGCCACCCACTACCACGAGCTGACAGCCCTGGAACAAAGGCTTCCGGGAGTCAAGAACTACAACATTGCGGTGAAAGAGCGGGGGGAAGACGTGGTCTTTTTACGCAAGGTCATCCCCGGCGCCGCCAGCAGGAGTTACGGAATTCAGGTGGCCAGGCTGGCCGGCCTTCCCGCAGAACTTATTAACGAGGCCCGGGTTATGCTTAAAAACCTGGAAGACAAAAAACTGGCATCTCCTGGCCCAAAACCTAAAAAGACGGGGAAGGTCAGGGCTTTTGAGGCCCTGCAGGAGAAGCAGTTGGACCTTTTTTCCGTGGAGCAGGATCTCAGCCGGGTGGAGAAAAAGATCAAGAACCTGGATTTGATGACCCTGACACCCCTGGAAGTCATGCAGATGGTCCATGAACTCCAGCTGGAACTGAAAAAGAAAGAGAAAGAGAAGGAAGAGAAACATGGTTAAAATCAAAGTGTTGGACAAACTGACCAGCAACCAGATTGCCGCCGGCGAAGTTATCGAGAGGCCCGTCTCCGTCATCAAGGAACTGGTGGAAAACTCCATCGATGCCGAAAGTACCCGCATCGATATCAAGGTAAGGGAGGGGGGCCTTAAGGAAATCGGCGTAACGGACAACGGCGAGGGGATGGCGGCGGAGGACCTGCCCCTGGCCCTGGCCCGGCATGCCACCAGTAAAATTGAAAGGGCCGAGGATTTAAACCGCCTCTTTACCCTGGGCTTTCGGGGCGAGGCCCTGGCCAGCATCGCCTCGGTATCCCGCCTTACCCTGATCTCCCGGCGGGAGGAAGACCTTTCCGGGACCCTCCTGCAGGCAGAGGCGGGAGACATACAAAAGATTGAGGATATTGGTTCCCCTGCGGGGACCATGGTGAAGGTAAATGACCTTTTCTTCAACACTCCGGGACGGCTGAAGTTTATTAAATCCACCTCCCGGGAGGGTGGCCGGGTCAGCAACCTTATCTACCGCCTGGCCATGGCCTACCCTGATATCTCCTTTTCCCTGACCATGGAGGGCCGCAAAACCTTCTCCACCTCCGGGAACGGCAACCTCCTGGGGGTTCTGGCCCAGGTCTACGGCCTCAACCACATGGACAGCTTTATCCAGTACCGGTACAGGGGGGAGTTTTTCACGGCCGAGGGGTACCTGGCCAAACCCGTCTTCTGCCGGAACAACAAATATCACCAGACTTTTTTTGTCAACCAGCGCTACGTGCAGAACAACCTGCTGAACCGGGCCGTGGAAGAGGCCTACTATACCATACTGCCCAAGGACCGCTATCCTGTATGTGTAATTAACATTGATATAGACCCGGCCAAGGTGGATGTGAATGTCCACCCCACCAAGAGGCAGGTCCGCTTCCAGACGGAAAACGAAATATTTGCCCTCCTCAAGGACTCCATCCGTAAAACCCTGTCCGACAGTAATCTCGTCAACCGCTTTACCTTTCCCGATATCTTGCCCGGCTCACCCAAAGATGTTGTTCAAGACGAGATATTTCCCTTCAAGGAGATAAATGAAAGCAAAAAAGAGTATAATATATTTTCAAGCAAACAGAATATAGCCTTTTTGAGCGGCCAGGAAGGGGAAAAGGAAGGGAAACAGATGCCGGTGAATAAGCCCTCCCCGGGAGGGGTCCGCATCATCGGCCAGTTTAGCCAAAGCTATATCATCTACGAGGACGGGGAAGCCAACGTAGCCTTCATGGATCAGCATGCCGCCCACGAAAGGATCCTTTACGAACAGTACAAGGAGGAGGAGAGGGCGCAGGTCCAGGTCCAACAGGTCATCCCCAATGTAATCGAGGTGGACAGGGACCTGGTGGAGTCTTTCAAGGAGCAGCTGCCCTCCTTCCGGGAAGCCGGCTTTCACTTTGAGGAGTTCGGCCGGGGCACCTTCCTGCTGCGGTCCATACCCGTCTTCATCCATAAGATTTATACCTTTCACCTGATCCGGGATATGGTGGAAGAGATCTTGAGAGACGAGACAGACCAATCCCGCGCAGGTTTCAAGGAAGCCATTTACAAGGTCATGGCCTGCAAGGCAGCGGTGAAGGCCGGGGAAAAGCTGACGGAGGGGGAGATGGAAACCCTGGTCCATGAGTTTCAACACCTGCAAAGCTCCAGCTGCCCCCACGGGCGCCCGGCGGTCATGATCATACCCAAAGGTGAAATTGCCAAAAAATTTCTGCGTACATCTTGAGGTGCCTTATGATACCCTTACTGGCCGTTGCCGGCCCCACGGCGGTGGGAAAAACAGCCCTGGCCATAGAAGTTGCCCTGCGCCTGCACGGCGAAATCATCTCCGCCGACTCCATGCAGGTTTACCGCCACCTGGACATCGGGACGGCCAAGCCCACCCTGAAGGAAAGGGAGCAGGTCCCCCACCACCTGGTGGATGTGGTGGAACCCACGGTGGACTACAATGTGTCCCGCTACCAGAAGGAGGCCGGGGAGGCCATCGCAGAGGTGGCCAAAAAGGGGAATTTGCCGCTGCTGGTGGGAGGGACAGGCCTTTATTTTAACGCCGTGGTCTACAACTACCGGTTCAGCCCCGGGTCGAAAACCCCGGACATACGGGCCCGGCTGGCCCGGGAGGCGAAGGAGGGGGGTTCCGGCGCCCTCTACCGGAAACTTAAGGACCTGGACCCGGAAAGCGCCGCCAACATCCACCCCCACGACCTCAGGAGGACCATCCGGGCCCTGGAAGTCTTTTACCTGACGGGAAAACCCATCCACCGGCAGGTGCTGGACACAAAGTCCCAGAAGCCGGATTACAAGTCCCTGGTCATCGGCATCAACCGGCCCCGGGAGGAACTGTACAGCCGCATCGAAGAGAGGGTGGACAAAATGATGGAGGCGGGG
>SLHK01000008.1 GCA_007136165.1 Syntrophomonadaceae bacterium | reverse complement strand
GGATTCCCTCATGGAACTGAATCAAATCATTTTGGAGAAAAACTTCAGCCCCACCCTCCTCCGGGGGAAGGACGGGCGGGCCCTGGACTTCACGGCCCTGCCCCTGCCCGGCAGGGAGGCCGGCGGTTTTGCTGACGAGGCATACCAAAGCCCCTCCCTCCTCCTGGACCGCTTCTACGGAGACAGGGAAAGGCTCTTTAAAGAGGCGGAGCTTAAGTCCCTGCTGGAGCAGAGGATCCTCAAAGAGTTGGAGCGCCTGAAGAAAAAGCTGGCCCGGCAGCAGCAGGAGTTGGAGAGGGCGAAGAAGGCCGATGCCTACCGCAGGCAGGGGGAAATCCTGACGGCATACCTGTACCGGTTGAAAAAAGGGGACTCTTTTGCCCTCCTGCCGGATATCTATGACTCCGGGGGAGAAGACCTGAAAATTCCCTTGAACCCCTCCCTGACACCGGCCCAAAATGCCCAGGTTTATTTCAAGAAATATAAAAAAGCCCTCTCGGCCCGAAAGGAACTTTCCCGGCGTACCCGGCTGACGGAAGGGGAAGTCCGGTACCTGGAAGGCCTGCATTTTCAGCTGGAAGGGGCCGGGACGGAAGAACTTCCGGCCCTGCGGGAGGAACTGGCCCGGGAAGGCTACCTGAAAACCGCTCCGGGGAAAAAAGCCCGGCCGGGGGTTCCGGGGGGGGAGCCCCTGAAGTTTCTTTCCTCCGACGGCCTGAACATTTACGTGGGGAAAAACAACCGGCAAAACGATTTCTTGACCTTAAAAAAAGCCGGGCGGGACCACCTCTGGTTCCATGCCAAGGACATTCCCGGGAGCCACGTGGTGGTATCTCACGCCCACCCCCCCTATAAAACCCTGGAAGAGGCGGCCATGCTGGCGGCTTACTACAGCCGGGGCCAAAAGTCCGCCAATGTCCCCGTGGACTATACCCCCGTTAAGAACGTCCGCAAACCCCGGGGGGCCAAGCCCGGCATGGTCATCTATGACAACCACAAGACCCTCTATGTAACCCCCGGCAAGGACAAACTTCCCCGGCCTATTTCCCCAGGATGAGCACCTCATCCTGCCCCCCCTCCTCCTGGAGCCGGACGGCGATGTTCTCCCGGCGGCTGGTGGGGACGTTCTTGCCCACGAAATCCGGGCGGATGGGCAGTTCCCGGTGGCCCCTGTCGATGAGGACGGCCAGCTGTATGACAGAGGGGCGGCCTATATCCATCAAAGCATCCATGGCAGCCCGGACGCTGCGGCCCGTGAAAAGGACATCATCCACCAGAATCACCTTTTGATCCTGGATGGGAACGGGCACATGGGTCCCGGCCTTCTCCTTCTTTCTTACCCGGTCCAGGTCATCCCGGTACCGGGTAATGTCCAGGCGGCCTACGGGAAGGCCTGTCCCCTCAAACTCCCCGATATATTGGGCCAGGCGCCGGGCCAGGGGCACCCCTTTGGCCTCGATGCCCACCAGCACCAGGCCCCGGGTCCCTTTGTTTCTTTCCACAATTTCATGGGCGATGCGGGTCAGGGCCCGCCTTACCCCGTCTTTGTCCATAATAATTTTTTTTGCATCCACGGTATCAACCCTCCCCCCTCAATTCCTTGAGCACCTCCTGGAAGGCTGCAGGAGGTTCTGCGGTAAACTTAAGGGCCTGCCCCGTCCGGGGATGGGTAAAGCCCAGGCAGCAGGCGTGGAGGGCCTGCCCCGGCAGGTCAAACTTTTCCCGGCGCCGGCCGTAAACCGGGTCCCCCAGGACGGGATGCCCCATATAGGCCAGGTGGACCCGAATCTGGTGGGTCCTGCCCGTCTCCAGCCTCAGCCGCAGCAGGGAAACTCCGGGAAACTCCTCCAGGAGGCAATAGTGGGTAACGGCTTTCCTGGCGCCCGGGGAAACGGCCATCTTTTTCCGCTCCCGGGGGTGCCGGCCCAGGGGAGCGTCGATGGTGCCCCTCCCGGCAGAGGGGCGCCCGTAGGCCAGGGCCAGGTATTCCCGTATTACTAACCTCTTTTTCAACTGCTCCGCCAGGCCCAGGTGGGCGGCGTCCGTCTTGGCCGCCACCAGCAGGCCGGAGGTATCCTTGTCCAGGCGGTGCAGGATGCCGGGGCGCAGGACGCCGTTGATGCCCGACAGGTTGCGGCAGTGGTGGAGGAGGGCATTCACCAGGGTCCCTCCCTGGTGGCCCTTGGAGGGGTGGACCACCATCCCCTGAGGCTTGTTGACCACAATCAGGTCCTCATCCTCGTACGCCACGTCCAGAGGGATATCCTCCGATACCACGTTGGTTCTCTCGGGAGGGGGGATCTCCAGGATGATTTCCTGGCCGGTTTTCAGCTTCTGCCCGCTTTTCAGGGCGGGCAGGCCGTCCACCAGGACCCTGCCCCGGCGGATGAGGCCCTGCAGGCGGGAGCGGCTCAAGGAAGGAAGCTCCCGGCTCAGGTACCTGTCCAGCCGCTCATGGGTGCCCAAGACGGTACTTTGAAAGACCTTTCTTTCCGTCATGGAATGAAAACCTCCCTCCCCGGGATTAAGACGGGCCCTCTTCCTCCGCAGTCATGCGCCACAGCCCCAGTCCCAGAAAAAAAACCCCCGCCACAATGGCCGAATCGGCCACGTTGAAGACGGGCCAGATGCGAAAATCAAGGAAATCCAGGACATAGCCCAGGCGCAGCCGGTCCGTCAGGTTCCCCGCCGCCCCACCCAGCTGCAGGGCCAGGCCCAGGCGCAGCCAAACCTGCCGGTGCGGGATATGCCGGATAAAATATATTATCAGGATGATAACCAGGAAATGCATGATTACAAAGAAGTTCCTCATGTGGGGAAGGATGCCGAAAGCGGCACCGTAGTTTTTGATAAGGGTGATGTGGAAGATATTTTCTATAACGGGGATGCTTTCAAAAAAGTCCATCCGGCCGTCAACGAAGAATTTGCTCCCCTGGTCTACAAGATATACGAGGGCTGCCGTAAGAAAAAAAGCCACCTTGTGCCTCCTCCCTGCAGGGTAAAACTTTCTTAATTTTACCACAGAAAGGCGGGCAGGACAAGGCGGCGCCCCCCTCTACTCCAGCTGTTTCCTCAGGTCCTCGTTGCTCAACTTATCCGTTTCTTCCACCTGGTCTTCATCGTCGTCTCCCACATCCTCGTAGTGGACATGGGGAAGTTTGTTGTATTGGGAGACATCCTGCCAGGCATCTTCTCCGTCGTACCCGGTGTAATCCGCCTCATCCTTAAAGGAGGACCCGTAGGGCGGGCCCATGGCCTCTTCTTCCAGGGGCCTGTCCCTGACATCCACCCGGTACTCCTCCCTTTCCTGGCAGGACAGGCAGAGGGGGGCTTCGGGAAGCTGCCTTAAGCGGGCCGGGTCGATATCCTGTTGGCATTCCTCACAACGGCCGTATTCCCCCCTGTTTATTTTTTCCAAAGCAGCGTTTATGCGGCGGTACCGGATCAGGTCATGTTCATGCAGGGCCAGGTCCTTGCCCCGCTCGTAGTTCTCCGAGCCCAGGTCGGCGGGATGGTTGTCATAGAGGGAGAGCTCCTGGGTGCTGTCTTTCAGGCTCTCATGCTTTTCCATCCCTTCGGCCCCGGTCATCTTCTTCTTAAGCCTGTCCCTTTCCTGCTCCAGAAGAAGGCGGTATTCTTCAGCATTCATTTTCCTGGCCTCCTTTTTCCCTTCCCCACCTAAAGCTGTTCCTGCACGATCTTGATCAAGTCTGCGATAAAATCCCCGATAATGGGCAGGTTCAGTATTACCAGCCTCTGCATGAACCAGATGAAAAGGGCCCCCAGGATGGTAAAACCCAAGGCTATCCCGAAACCCCGGGCTATGCCCGCCAGGAAATTGACCACCAGAAAACGGCGGGGATCGTTCAGCAGGTTCATATACTCCGCCAGATTGAACTTTTCCATGTCCCGGGATAAACCCTCTATTTTCACCAGCAGCCTGGACAGCAGGGCTTTTGTTTCTTTATCCGCCATCATCAGTACTCCCCTCTTTTTTAATTTCCCCCGCCGGAGGTCCTTCATACCTGCTATTATTTATAGAATTACGGGCCAAAATATTCCCCTGCAAAAAAAAAAGGGGCCAAAAGGCCCCTTTCTAAGCTTCCATAAGATGGGTACAGCGGGGGCACAGGTCTCCCTCCTCCTCCACCCCCTGGGAATATATCCAGCAGCGGGGGCATTTCTCTCCGGCGGCCCGGCCAATCTTTATGTGAAGTTCCTCGCCTTCCCCGCCTTCGTGGAGGAAACACTGGGAGACGATGAAGAGTTCCGCCAGGTTCTCCCTGAAAGGCATCAAGGCCTCCAGGTCCTCCCCCCGGGCGAATAGATCCACCCGGGCCTCCAGGGAGCTGCGAATCTCCTTCTCCCGGCGCTTTTCTTCCAGGGAGCGGGTAACCTGCTCCCGTACCGCCAGCATTCCCCGCCACTTGACGGCCAGTTCATGGTCCAGGTATTCGTCCTTGAGGGCGGGCCACAGGCACAGGTGGACCGAGTCCTCCTTCTCCCCCGGCATATGCTGCCAGATTTCCTCGGCGGTAAAACAGAGGATGGGAGCCACCAGCAGGGCCAGGGTCTTCAGGATTTCATACATGGCCGTCTGGGCGCTCCGCCGTTCCCGGGAACCGGCGGCCGACACATAAAGGCGGTCCTTCAGCACGTCCAGGTAAAAGCTGCTCATGTCCAGGACACAGAAGTTGTGGATGGCATGGAACAGATGGTGGTATTCGTAAGCCTCGTAAGCCCGGGTCACCACCCGCACCAGTTCCTGCAGCCGATGCAGGGCATAGCGGTCGATTTCCAACATATCCCCGTAAGGGACGGGGTTTTCCGGTTCGAAGTCAAAACAGTTCCCCAGGAGAAAGCGGGATGTGTTGCGGATCTTCCGGTAAACCTCCGTCAGCTGCTTGAGAATATGGGGAGAAACCCTGACATCGGACTTGAAATCGGCGGAAGAAACCCACAGGCGCAGGATGTCGGCGCCGTATTTTTGGATAATCTCCTCCGGCGCCATGACATTTCCCTGGGACTTGGACATCTTCCTCCCTTCCCCGTCCACCACCCACCCGTGGGTCAAAGTGCTGCGGTAGGGGGCCCTGCCCCGGGTAGCCACGGCCGTCAGCAGGGATGACTGGAACCAGCCCCGGTACTGATCGCTGCCCTCCAGGTACATATCCGCCGGCCAGGTCAGCTCCTCCCGCTGTTGGCAGACGGCCGCGTGGCTGGAGCCCGAATCAAACCAGACATCCATGGTATCCGTCTCTTTCCGGAATTCCCGACGGCCGCAGGGGCAGGTGAACCCCGGCGGCAGGAGTTCCGCCGCTTCCCGGTTAAACCAGGCATCGGAGCCTTCCCGGGCAAAAATGGCTGCCACGCTCTTGATGCTCTCTTCGTTGACCACGGGTTCCTGGCAGCCCTGGCAGTAAAAGATGGGTATGGGGACCCCCCAGATCCGCTGCCGGGAGATGCACCAGTCCCCCCGGTCCGCCACCATGTTCCGGATGCGCTCCTCTCCCCAGGCCGGAATCCAGCGCACTTCCTCAATTGCCTTCAGGGTTTCCTTCCGAAAGCCCTCCACCGAGGCAAACCACTGTTCCGTGGCCCGGTACAGGACGGGTTCCTTGCACCGCCAGCAGTGGGGGTACTGATGGGTGATAAAGTCCAGCTTCAGCAGGTACCCTCCCTCTTCCAGGGCCCGGGTCACCGCTTTGTTCCCCCGGTTGTAATCCAGTCCTGCAAACTGCCCGGCTTCCCTGGTAAAGACCCCTTTGCCGTCCATGGGGGCAAAGATGGGCAGGTTGTAGCGGATACCCATCTCGTAGTCTTCATGGCCGTGGCCGGGGGCCGTGTGCACACAGCCCGTACCCTGCTCCAGGGTCACATGGTCTCCCAGGATCACCAGGGATTCCCGTTCATACAGGGGATGCCGGCAGACCAGGTTTTCCAGGTCCCTGCCCTTGAACCTCTTGAGGACGGTGTGCTCCTCTTCTCCCGCCGCCTCCAGGACTTCCTCCAGCAAACCCTCGGCAAAAAGGTATCTCTCCCCCTGCACCTCCGCCAGGACATAGGTAAAATCGGGGTGCAGGGCAATGGCCAAATTGGCGGGGATGGTCCAGGGAGTGGTGGTCCAGATGAGAACATAGGTTTTTTCCAGGGAGCCCAGCTTCCCCTTGTCATCCTTTACGGGGAATTTCACATAGATGGAAGGGGAGCGGTGGTCCTGGTATTCTATCTCCGCCTCCGCCAGGGCCGTCTCGCAGTCGGCGCACCAGTAAACGGGCTTAAGCCCCTTGTATATGAAGCCCTTCCGGGCCATCTCGCCGAAAACCTCCACCTGGCGGGCCTCAAAAGAGGGGGCCAGGGTCAGGTAGGGGTTTTGCCAGTCGCCGCCCACCCCCAGCCGGATAAACTGCTCCCGCTGGATGTCCACATACTTCAAGGCATATTCCCGGCAGCGGCGGCGGAACTCCAGGTCCCCCACCTCGTGCCGGTTAATCTTCTCCGTTTTGATGATCTGGTGCTCGATGGGCAGGCCGTGGGTATCCCAACCGGGCACATAGGGAGAGTCGCATCCCTGCATACGCTTATGGCGGATTACAATGTCCTTCAAGACTTTGTTGAGGGCGTGGCCCATGTGGATATCGCCGTTGGCGTAGGGGGGGCCGTCATGGAGGACGAACTTTTGCCGCCCTTTCCGGGCCGATGCTATTTTTTCCTCCAGTTTTTCTTCCTGCCACCGGGCCAGAATTTCCGGTTCCCGGGTGGGAAGCCCTGCCCGCATGGGAAAATCTGTTTTGGGAAGGTTCAAAGTTTTGCTGTAATCCAAGGAAACTACACCTCCATATGTTTGTATCAGGGTAAAAAAAAACTCCCGCCCAAAGGGACGAAAGCATGGTTCCGTGGTACCACCCTGGTTGCAGGGGTTTTTACCCTGCCGCTCCATTCAGTAACGCCTGAAAGCGCCTGTATCTACCGTTCCGAAGAATTTCTTACAGGGGCTCGCGGAGGATCTTCAGCAGTCCCGTACCTCCCGGGCTTCCACCCTCCCCGGTTCGCTGGGGCCGTGTGGGCTGCTTACTCTTCCGGTCATTGCCTGTGGTTATACGTTTTTGGCAATTTTATTTATTATAGCATTTACATGCAAAAAGTCAAACTTCTGGGGAACATTCCTGGAGAAACTAGGCTCCTCTTTCCTCCTGGACTTCTTCCTCTTCTTCCTGCATCCAGTTCTCCATCTCCAGGGTGGACAGCTGGGCTTCAATCAAAGACCGAAAACGCATCTTAAATATCTGGGCCTGTTTGTAGAGCTCATCGTGCTCCGAGAGGATGCGGCTGGCCTTGTACCTGGCGTCTTCTATCATGCGGGATGCGTCCTTTTCCGCCTCCCGGCGGATCAGTTCTGCTTCCTTATTGGCATTTCTCTTCACTTCTTCCGCCGTTTCCTGGGCCACGATGATGGCGTTGTGCAGGGTTTCCTCAATTTTACTGTAATGCCCCAGTTTCTCCTCCAGCTTGCTTATCTGGGTTTTCAAGTCCAGGTTTTCCTTGATCAGGGATTCCAGTTCCTTGGATACCCTGTCCAGATAATCGTTCACTTCTTCCTGAACAAAACCGCGAAAGCCCTTGCCGAACTCTTTACTCTGGATATCCAGTGGCGTTAGAGTCATCAATTTTCCCCCCAAATGGTTACTTTACCAATATATTCGACAATATACTGTTTTTCCCTTCACTTATAAATATTTTTTTACCTCCACATGCAGACGGCCCTTGCGGCTTACCTGCCCCACCTTCGCCACTTCCAACCGCCCCCGGCCGGAGATGGAAATTATATCCCCCTCTTTTACGGCCGCCGAGGGGTTTTTTACCGGCTGCCAGTTCACCTTCACCTGCTCCGCCTTGATGACGGAAACGATTTTTGTCCGGGAAACGGAATACCCCAGGGAAGCCACGGCATCCAGCCTTAAGGATGCCACTGTCCCCCGGATACTTTTGGTCCTGGCGGGAGGAGGGGTAAAATCCCCGGGTTTAATATCCTCCACCGCCACTTCCCGGGGGCCCACCCTTTTTAAACCCGTCCTGATGTATTTGGCCGCCTCTTCCGCGGCAATGATCACGGCCCCCTCCCGGTCCACAACGATATCCCCCAGAACCTCCCGTTTCAGCCCCAGGGCCAGAACAGCCCCCAGGACATCCCGGTGGCTGAGGTCCTCCTCCCTGAAGTCACCCCGGACCCGTAAAAAGGAGAGCTCCATATCCGGCTCCTCATTCTGCATGTACCGGGGCATGAGGGCCAGGCGTACCCGCTCCGCCCCGGGGTACCCTCCATAAGTATAGTGGGTCACCTCCTCCAGGGTACGCAGGGACGCCTCGGCCACCCGCTGCTGCTGGGGGTCCAGGAAGGGGGTGAGGAGGGGAACATGTCTTTTCAGGGCCTGGCGGCCCCGGTCCAGAAGGCGGGAGGCCAGCAGTTTATCCTGCTCTTCCCTGAGTTCGCCTATGGTAATCACCTCGGAATAAGGAATGATAGAACCAGCCACCTGAGCAGGTCCCGCACCAGCCACAACCCCACCAGGGCAATAAGGGGAGACAG
>SLHK01000077.1 GCA_007136165.1 Syntrophomonadaceae bacterium | reverse complement strand
GGGGATAATATCAATATGGACATTGAACTGATTACCCCCATTGCCATGGAAGAAGGCGTCCGCTTTGCCATCCGGGAAGGCGGCCGCACCGTGGGGGCCGGGGTGGTTACCGAGATCAGCGCCGGATAATACCAGGGGGCGGGCGGGAACCCCGCCTGCCCCTGGCTTGAGCAAAAGGAGGAAAATGTATGACCAGTCAAAAGATACGGATCCGGTTAAAGGCTTTTGACCATTCGATTCTGGACCAGTCATCGGGCAAAATTGTGGAAACTGCCAGGCGGACGGGGGCCAGTGTTTCGGGACCCATCCCTTTGCCCACAGAAAAAAATGTCTATACCGTCATCCGGGCACCTCACAAGTACAAAGATTCCCGTGAGCAGTTTGAGATGCGCACTCATAAACGCCTTATCGATATCCTGGACCCTACGCCAAAGACCATCGATGCTTTGATGCGCCTTGACCTGCCGGCCGGTGTCGATATTGAAATTAAATTATAGGCTTTACGGGGAGGTGTGAATAATGAAAAAAGCAATACTCGGCCGCAAAATTGGCATGACCCAGATCTTTGGCGAAAAGGGGGAAGCCATTCCCGTAACCGTGGTGGAAGCGGGGCCGTGCACCGTAGTTCAGAAGATGAGCAGCGATAGTCACGGCTACGACGCCCTGCAGATCGGTTACATGGATATAAAGGAGCACAAAGCCGGCAAACCCCGCCTGGGCCAGTTTCAAAAATCCGGGCTTAAGCCGAAAAAATTTTTGAGGGAAGTAACCCTTAAGGATATGGATTCCTATGATATCGGGCAGGAAATCACAGCGGACATCTTCAGCGCCGGGGAACAAATAGATGTGGTAGCCGTGTCCCGGGGAAAAGGTTTTGCCGGCAGCATCAAAAGGCACAACCAGCACCGGGGCCCCATGACCCACGGTTCCCGTTACCACAGGGGCCCGGGAACTCTGGGGGGCGTGGATGCAGCCCGGGTCTTCAAGGGGCAAACCCTGCCGGGACGTATGGGAGGCGTTCGTGTTACCGTCCAGAATTTAGAAATTGCAAAAGTCTATCCGGAACGGAACCTCATCTTGATTAAAGGTGCCATTCCCGGTCCCAAAAAGGGCCTGGTAACCATCAAAAGTGCTGTAAAAAGCAAGGCCAAGGCCAAAGCCTGAGTCCGGCGGGGACAGGAAGGGAGGAGTTAACTATGTCAAAAGTAACATTATTCAATATGCAGGGAGAAGAAGTTGGCGAAGTGGAGCTGGATGAGAAAATATTTGGCATCCAGGTCAGCGATGCCTCAATGCACCG
Organism: Syntrophomonadaceae bacterium; assembly: GCA_007136165.1. Classification (GTDB taxonomy): domain Bacteria; phylum Bacillota; class Dethiobacteria; order PWVN01; family PWVN01; genus PWVN01. Next base: position 7,308 of record SLHK01000077.1, on the reverse strand, counting down.
GGTGGTAAAAATGCACCTGGCCAACCGGCGGGCGGGCACCGCCGCTGTCAAGGACCGCTCCGTTGTCCGGGGCGGGGGGCGCAAGCCCTGGCGGCAAAAAGGCACGGGCCGGGCCCGCCACGGCAGCATCCGCTCTCCCCTCTGGGTTGGCGGCGGTACTACATTTGGACCCACCCCCCGGGATTTTGGCTACCGGATTCCCAGGAAGGTCCGCAGGCTGGCTTTAAAATCCGCCCTCAGCAGCAAGGCCAGGGACGGGGAGTTGATTGTGGTGGATGCCCTCACCTTTCCCGAGCCCAAAACCAAAGAAATGGTTAAGACTTTAGAGAATTTACACGCCGGGGACAAAGTACTGCTGGTGACCGCCGCCGCGGAGCCCAATGTCATCAAATCCGCCAGAAATATTCAGGGAGTCAAAACTCTCCCGGCGGGCCAGCTGAATGTTTACGATATCCTCTATCACAAGAACCTGCTGTTGACCCGGGACGCCCTGACCAGGGTAGAGGAGGTGTTCGCCTGATGACGGCTCCCCAGGATATAATTATCAAGCCCCTGGTAACGGAAAAAGGCACCATGATCATGGAGGAAAAAAAGTATGCCTTCCAGGTGGCCAGAAAGGCCACCAAGGTGGAAATCAGGAAGGCAGTGGAAGAGCTCTTCGGCGTCAATGTAAAAGCGGTAAATACCCTGAATGTCAGGGGGAAGTTCAAGCGGATGGGTGTCCACAGGGGGTACCGGCCCGATTGGAAAAAAGCCGTGGTTACCCTGACGGAAGACAGCAAGCCCATCGAAATATTTGAAGGTCTGTAAGCCCCTAAGAAGGAGGGAGAATCATGGCAATAAAAAAATTCGTTCCCACATCTCCCGGGAAGCGCTTCATGACGGTGTCGGATTTCAAGGATGTCACCACCGACAAGCCGGAAAAAGCCCTGCTGGAGCCCCTGAAAAAAAAGGCGGGCCGCAATCAGCGGGGGAAAATCACCGTACGCCATCAAGGGGGCGGCCACAAGCGCCAGTACCGGAAGATTGACTTTAAAAGAAACAAGGACGGGGTTCCCGCCCGGGTGGCCACCATCGAATACGATCCCAACCGCTCGGCCCGGATTGCCCTGCTCCATTATGCCGACGGGGAAAAACGCTATATCCTGGCTCCCGTGGGGGTGAAAGTGGGGAGCAGGCTCCTTTCCGGCCCCCAGGCGGACATCAAGCCGGGTAACGCCCTGGATCTCAGGCATATTCCTGTGGGCACTTATATCCATAACATTGAGCTCATGCCGGGGAAGGGCGCCCAGATCGTCCGTTCTGCCGGGGCTGCCGCCCAGCTCATGGCCAAGGAAGGCAAGCACGCCAATATCCGGCTGCCTTCCGGAGAAGTGCGCCTGGTCTTCCAGGACTGCCGGGCTACCGTGGGCCAGGTGGGGAACGTGGAACACGAAAACCTGACCGTAGGCAAAGCGGGCCGGTCCCGCTGGCTGGGAAAACGGCCCACCGTCAGGGGCGTGGTTATGAACCCTGCGGACCATCCCCACGGCGGAGGCGAGGGCAAGGCGCCTATCGGCCGCAAGAGTCCCGTAACCCCCTGGGGCGTGCCCACCCTGGGCAAGAAGACCCGCCAGAAGAACAAAAAGTCCGATGCCTTGATCATCAAGCGGCGCAGTAAATAAGCAGGGAAGGAGGTTTTTCCATGTCCAGGTCTCTGAAAAAAGGCCCCTATGTGAATGAAAAGCTCTTTGCCAAGATAGAAAACATGAATAAAGACGGGTCCAAAAAGGTTATCAAAACGTGGTCGAGGGCTTCGACAATTTTTCCCGAAATGGTGGGGCATACCATTGCCGTCCATGATGGCCGCAAGCATATCCCCATTTATATTACGGAGGATATGGTGGGCCACAAACTGGGGGAGTTTGCCCCCACCCGCACTTTTCGCGGCCACGGTTCTCATACAGAGCGTTCTTCTTCCTTGAAATAGGTCCATTAAAGGGAGGTTTTAGCCTTGGAAGCAAAAGCAGTAGGCAAGCACCTGCGTATCGCGCCCCGGAAAGCCCGCCTGGTCATCGACGAGATCAGGGGGAAAGACGTGGGAGAAGCAGCAGCAATCTTAAAATATACACCGAAAAGGGCTGCGGAATATATCATCAAGGTTTTAAACGCAGCCGTGGCCAATGCCGGCCACAACTACGAGATGGACACGGATAGTTTGTTCGTGGCCCAGGCCTTTGTGGATGAGGGGCCCACCCTGAAAAGATTCCGGCCCAGGGCCAGGGGCCGGGCCGCCCGCATCAGGAAGCGGACCAGCCATGTCACTGTCGTACTTCGGGAAAAAAAGGAGGGATAGAGTTTGGGACAAAAAGTTAATCCCATAGGTTTTCGCATCGGAATTATTCGGGATTGGGACGCCAAATGGTTTGCCGACAAGAAGTATGAGGAACTGCTCCACGAGGACCTGAAGGTACGGAAATATATCACCACCAAGATGCCGGACTCGGGGATCAGCCGTATTGAACTGGAACGGGCGGCCAACCGCCTGCGGGTTACCATCCATACGGCAAAACCGGGTATGGTTATAGGACGGGGCGGCAATGAAGTGGATGCCCTGCGGCAGGAACTGGAAAAACTTACAGGCAAACAGGTTCATATAAACATTATTGAAATTAAAACCCCGGAGCTGGATGCCACTCTGGTGGCGGAAAGCATCGCCCAGCAGCTGGTCAAGAGAATTGCCTTCAGGCGGGCCATGAAGCAGGCCCTTTTCCGCTCCATGCGGGCCGGTGCCCAGGGAATCAAAGTGGCGGCCAGCGGCCGCCTGGGGGGCGCCGAAATGGCCAGGAACGAAAGTTACCATGAAGGCACCGTCCCCCTGCAGACCCTCAGGGCCGACATAGACTACGGCTTTGCCGAAGCCAAGACTACCTACGGCCGCATCGGGGTAAAAGTCTGGATTTATAAGGGTGAAATACTGCCCGAGAAAGAGGGGCCCAAGGGAAAAGGAGGGAATCCCGATGTTGATGCCAAAACGAGTTAAATTCCGCCGCCAGCACCGGGGCCGCATGAAGGGAAAGGCGGGATCCGGCAACGATATCAATTACGGCGAATACGGCCTTCAGGCCCTGGAGCCCAGCTGGATAACCAGCCAGCAGATTGAAGCAGCCAGGATTGCCATGACCCGCCATATCAAGCGGGGGGGGAAGGTCTGGATAAATATTTTCCCCGACAAGCCGGTAACGGAGAAGCCCGCCGAAACCCGGATGGGGAGCGGCAAGGGTTCGCCGGAATACTGGGTGGCCGTGGTTAAGCCGGGACGGATTATGTTTGAACTGGCCGGTGTTACGGAAGACGTGGCCAGGGAAGCCATGCGCCTAGCAGCCAACAAGCTGCCCATCAAGTGCCGTTTTATCCGGCGTAAAGGGGAAACCGGGGGTGACGCCGATGAAAGCTAAGGAAATGAAAGAACTGACCACCCAGGAACTGGAGGAAACAATCCGGGACCTGAAGGAAGAATTGTTTAACCTGCGTTTTCAACTGGCCACCGGACAGCTGGAAAACCCCATGCGGATTCGGGAAGTCCGCAGAAACATCGCCCGGGCCAAGACCATTGTCCGTGCCCGGGAGTTGAAAATCGTCTAGTCATTTATTTCGCCAGGAAGGGAGGAAACAGCCCTTGGATAGAGGAAGCAGGAAAACCCGGATAGGTACCGTGGTAAGCGATAAAATGGATAAAACCATCGTTGTCTCGGTGTCCAGGACAACCCGCCATCCCCTGTACGGAAAGATTATCCGCCGTTCAAAAAATTACAAAGCCCACGATCAGGACAATCAATGCCGGGTGGGGGATAAGGTAAAAATTATGGAAACCCGTCCTTTAAGTAAGGATAAGCGGTGGAGGGTTGCAGAAGTCATAGAAAAGACTAAATTTAAATAGAGAAGTCGAAGGGTGAAAGGAGGGCTACCATGATCCAAACCCAATCCTATCTAAACGTGGCAGACAACTCGGGGGCCCGCAAGGTCATGTGCATTACGGTGCTGGGCGGGTCCAGGCGCAGGACTGCCAATGTGGGGGATATTATCACCGCCTCCGTGAAGGAGGCCAACCCCGGCGGCGTTGTGAAAAAGGGTGAAATAATCCGGGCAGTAATCGTCCGCACAAAGAAGGGACTGAGAAGGCCCGATGGTTCCTATATAAAATTCGATGAAAATGCCGCGGTAATCATCGATAACAATAACAACCCCAGGGGCACCAGGATTTTTGGCCCTGTTGCCCGGGAGCTGCGGGATAGAGAATTCATGAAAATTATATCCCTGGCGCCCGAAGTCCTTTAAAGGAGGTGGCATTCTTGAGCAGGTTAGAAAAAGTTCACGTGAAAAAAGGGGACCAGGTATTGGTCCTGTCGGGAAAAGACAGGGGTAAAAAAGGCAAAGTCCTGCGCTCTTTCCCCGCTGAGGGCAAGGTATTGGTGGAAGGCATTAACATGGTGAAAAAGCATACCCGGCGCAAACAGCGGGTGGAGGGCGGCATCCAGGACCAGCCCGCCCCCATGGTAAGCTCCAACCTCATGGTTATCTGCCCGGCGTGCAAAGCACCTACCCGGTTGGGAAGGATGCAGTTGAAGGACGGAACCCGGGTGAGGGCCTGCAAAAAATGCGGAGAAAATATTGACAAGTAGGGGCGGAAAGGAGGGTCAATCATGGCACGTTTACAGGAAATGCATGGGAACACCGTCGTCGATGCAATGATGGCCAAGTTTGATTATAAAAACCGTCTTCAGGTACCGCGACTGGAGAAGATAGTCCTCAATATGGGCGTGGGGGAAGCCAAGGAGAATATCAAGACCCTGGAAGCGGCAGCCGAGGAGATGGCCCAAATTGCCGGGCAGCGGCCCGTCATCACCAAGGCCAAAAAGTCCGTAGCCAGTTTTAAAATCCGGGAAGGTATGCCCATCGGCTGCAAAGTGACCTTGAGGGGGCGGCGGATGTATGAATTTCTCGACAAACTCATCAATGTGGCCCTGCCCAGGGTCCGGGACTTCAGGGGCATATCACCCAAGTCTTTTGACGGCCGGGGAAACTTTTCCCTGGGAATACGGGAGCAGTTGATTTTCCCGGAAATCATCTATGACAAGGTGGAAAAAATCCGGGGAATGGATATCATTATCGTCACCACTGCAAAAAACGACGAAGAGGCCAGGGAGCTCTTAAAGCTTTACGGCATGCCTTTTCGCTCGCAATAAGGGGGTAAGATAATCAGTGGCAAAAAAATCCATGATCGCCAAGGCAAAAAGAGAGCCGAAATATTCCGCTCGCAGGTACAACCGGTGCAAACTGTGCGGGCGTCCCCGGGCTTATCTGCGCAAGTTTGGCATGTGCCGCCTCTGTTTCCGCAAACTGGCCCTGGAAGGCAAGATTCCCGGCATTAAAAAAGCCAGTTGGTAAAGGAGAAAACGAAAGGAGGTTTTGGTAGATGACAATGTCAGATCCTATTGCCGATATGCTCACCCGGATTCGCAATGCCAATATGGCCCAACACGAATCTGTGGAAATCCCGGCGTCCAAAATTAAACTGGCGGTAGCCAATATTTTAAAGGATGAGGGCTTCATTAAGGATTTTACCTTTTCCGGCGACGGCAAACAGGGTGTTATCAAAATAAAAATGAAGTATGGCGGGCATAAAGAACGGGTCATCAGCGGTATCAAAAGAATCAGCAAGCCGGGGCTAAGGGTGTATGCCAATAAAGACGAGGTGCCCAAAGTCCTGGGAGGGCTGGGCCTGGCCATCGTTTCCACCTCCCACGGCGTGATGACGGATAAGGAAGCCCGCCGGCAGGGGGTTGGGGGAGAAGTCCTCTGCTATGTCTGGTAAGAGCTTTTTAACTGAGGAGGTGTACAGCCAGTGTCCAGGATTGGATTTAAACCCGTTCCCATACCCGAGGGTGTGGAGATAACCCTTAAAGGGGATACCATTACCGTCAAGGGCCCCAAAGGCCTGCTGTCCCAGACGGTCCCGGCGGGAATGGAGATCGTTAAAGAAGAAACAGAACTGCACGTTAAAAGGCCGTCCAACGAAAAACAGCACCGCTCCCTCCATGGGCTCATCCGCTCTCTGGTGGCCAACATGGTGGAAGGGGTTACCAAAGGATTTCAAAAAGATTTGGAACTGGTGGGTGTGGGCTACCGGGCGGCAAAACAGGGCAAAAACCTGGTATTGACCGTAGGCTACTCCCATCCCGTAACCATCGAGCCTGAAGAAGGCATCGATATCGATGTCCCCGCCCCCACCAGGATATCCGTCAAGGGTATTGACAAGCAGCTGGTGGGGAATACGGCCGCCATCATCCGCCAAGTCCGCCCCCCCGAGCCCTATAAAGGCAAAGGGATCAAGTACCAGGGGGAACACATCAGGCGTAAGGTGGGCAAGGCGGGCAAATAAGCTTCATCCAGCCCCATGAGAAAGGAGTGAGCCGGATGCTCTTGAAGGAAAGCAAGAATATAAGCCGCCTGAGAAGACACACCCGGGTGCGCAAAAAAATACAGGGTACGGCCCAACGGCCCAGGCTGAATGTGTACCGCAGCCTCAACCATATCTATGTGCAGGTCATCGATGATGCCGCAGGAGAGACTCTGGTCTCGGCCTCCACCTTAGACCCCGCCCTTAAAGGGGCCATCAAGGGGGGAGGCAGCATTGAAGGCGCCAGGGCCGTGGGAGAACTGGCAGCCAAAAAATGCCTGGAAAAAGGTATCGAAAATGTTGTTTTTGACCGGGGCGGGTACCTGTACCACGGCCGGGTGAAAGCCCTGGCGGAAGGGGCCCGGGAAGCGGGACTCAAGTTTTAAAGCAAAGGAGGGAAAATGTTTGCAAAGAAATAGACCGCAAAAAGACCAGGAGTTCGAAGAAAAGGTAGTTCACATAAACCGGGTTGCCAAGGTAGTCAAAGGGGGGCGCCGCTTCAGCTTCTCTGCCCTGGTGGTGGTGGGAGACGGCAAGGGCCGGGTTGGGGCCGGGCTTGGTAAAGCCGGCGAAGTCCCGGAAGCCATCCGCAAGGGCGTGGAAGAGGCCAAGAAGAACTTGATCAAAGTTCCCCTGGTAAATACCACCATCCCTCACGAGATTATTGGCCGTTTCGGGGCGGGCAAGGTCCTCTTAAAACCTGCTTCCCAGGGAACCGGTGTCATCGCCGGCGGCCCCGTACGGGCGGTCCTGGAGTTGGCCGGTGTCCGGGACATCCTGACCAAGTCCCTGGGTTCTGCAAATGCCCTCAATATGGTCAGCGCCACCCTGACAGGCTTGAAGGCCTTGAAAACCAGGGAAGAAGTGGC
>SLHK01000038.1 GCA_007136165.1 Syntrophomonadaceae bacterium | reverse complement strand
TCCCCGTACCGGCAATACGCCGCCCGCCGGTGATATCCTCGGGGTCCAGTTGATTGAGGATTTCCAGGACAAACATCATGCCCGCCGAGGGGCCCGTTATGGCCCCCGTCTGAATTTCGATCTCCACGGGGAGGACGGGCTGCCAGTTCAACGTCCTGACCAGCACCCGCAGGGCGGCCTTCCCTTCTTCCTCCGGGTGCTCCGCCGTGTCTACTGCTTCCCGCAGCATCTCCCCGTCCCGTTCAAAGGCCACCTCCACCGGCTCCCCCGGCTCCCGGGCCTGCACCAGCTGTATCAGCTCTTCTGTCAGCATCACATCCCGCCCGTCGATGGACTTGATGACATCACCCGCCTCCAGCCGGCCCCGGGCGGGGCTGGTATCCAGGACTTCCACCACCAGGACCCCGTCGCTCTCCACAGGGACGGTGTACCCCGCCCTCCTCAGGGCCAGGGTCTTGGCCAGCAGCTGGCTTTCCTCCATCCACAATCGCATCAGCTCCTGGAACTCCGCCGGGTCCATTCCCGGGGGTATGGCCTGCTGCATGGGGACCAGGTCCGCCACCGGGTTTACCAGGCCGTATAAGAAGAGGGGCCAGCTGGCCCTGTGCTGGGTAACCGTCACCAGGTAGAAGGTCCCGTCATCTTGGCCGGCCATTTCCGGCACCTGGACAAATTGCTTCAGGTCGTCGGCGCTTCCGGGAGTCAGAACAAAATAATTCGGCCGGGTCAAATAGCCCGCCGCCAGTAGAAGCAGCAAAAGCAGAATAAGACATCCTTTACGTTTCATTCCTCGATTCCTTTCTCTGGAGAAGATTCTCAATTTGGGGAAGGGCCTCCCGGGCCGCCGCGTAACCGGCGGCCACCGCCTCGGGCACCTTGTGGAACTGGCTGGGGCTTACCTCTTCCAGGTGAGGGCAAATAAGGACATCGGCCTGGAGCACCCTGTCTTTGTGGAGTTCCCGGCTCATGATATCGATGGACTGGACGATAACATCCAGGAAGTTGCTAATGCGGGGTTCGCCCACGTGATGGCCCACATCCACGGCCACCACGATGTCGGGGCCCATCTCCCGGACCACATCCACGGGAACCCGGTTCAAAACCCCGCCGTCCACCAGCAAATAATCCTTCCAGGGTACCGGGGGAAAAACTCCCGGTATGCTGATGCTGGCCCTGACGGCATCGGCCACCCTGCCCTCCTTAAGGGTGATGCTCTTTCCGCTGTAGAGATCGGTGGCACAGGTGGCAAAAGGGATTTCCAGTTCGGCAAAAGTCCGTTTCCGGGTTAGGAAGCAGAGAATATCCGTGATTTTATCCCCCGCTATTATGCCCATCCGGGGGATGGTTAAATCCATCCACAGGCGCCTTTCCATGCGGGCGGCCAGATGCTCTATCATCTTCACGCTCATGCCGTTGGCAAAGAAAGCCCCCACCATACTACCCATGCTGGTCCCCGCCACGCAGTCCACGGGAATATTGTGTTCCTGAAAAACCTTTAAGACGCCGATATGCGCCAATCCCCGGGCTGACCCGCCGCTTAAGGCCAATCCCAGGTTGGGACGAGTTTTTTTTGCGGGTTGCCTCATTTAGTCATATTCACCTGCCCGTCAGATTATATATATATAGCGTTTAAACTTATCGGGAGGTCCTCCCATTGTCTAAGATATTAATCTTTCTCTTAGTTATTATACCTATTTACTTTATTGTAAAAAAATTTCTCCGCCCCCGGGATTTTTCCCGGACCTTCACCTATGTCCTGGCCTTCATCGGCCTCTCTCTCACCGTTTCCATGGTCTTTTTCCCCGAGGACGCCTTCGAAGCCGCGGTAAAGGGCCTGGATATCTGGTGGAACATCGTTTTCCCCGCCCTTCTCCCCTTCTTCATCGGTTCCGAAATTCTCATGGGCTTAGGCGTGGTCCATTTCATGGGCATTCTTCTGGAGCCCCTCATGCGGCCTATCTTTAAAGTGCCAGGGGTGGGTTCCTTCGTCATGGCCATGGGCCTGGCGTCGGGCTTTCCCATCGGGTCCATCCTGACCACCAGGATGCGGAAGGAAAAATTAGTGACCCGGATTGAGGGGGAGCGCCTCATGAGCTTTACCAACACCGCCGACCCCCTCTTCATGTTCGGGGCCGTGGCCGTGGGCATGTTCGGCCTTCCCCACGTGGGGGTTTCCATCGCCGCCGCCCACTACCTGTCCAGCATCTCCGTGGGCCTCATCATGCGTTTTCACGGTAAGGATAAAAAGGCAGCCCCGGAGGCAAAGGTTAAGAAAAACATAGTCCTGCGGGGCCTGGAGGCCCTGGTCAGCGCCCGGGAAAAAGATAAGCGCCCCCTGGGCCAGCTGATGGGTGACGCTATCAGAAACTCCGTAAACACCCTCCTGCTCATCGGCGGCTTTATTATCCTTTTCTCCGTCATCATTCGCATCCTGGACGTATTGGGCTTTGTGGCTGTCTTAAGCTCTTTCCTCAGCATCGTCATGGGGCCGTTGGGGATTGATACCGGCCTTTCCCCCGCCATCATCAGCGGTTTCTTCGAGGTAACCCTGGGCTGCCAGCTGGCGGGCGGTGCCCCGGAAGCCATCCCTATGTATCAAAAAATCATGATTGCCGGTTCCGTCATCGCCTGGAGCGGCCTCTCCGTCCACGCCCAGGTGGCCAGCATCATCAGCGAGACGGATATGCGCATAACCCCCTTCGTCTGCGCCCGGGCCATCCACGCTGTCCTGGCAGGGGTCTACACCTACCTCCTCTTTGGGCCCCTCTCCTTTGTGATAAACCGCATAACCGTCCCCGTTTTTCTCTACACCACGCCCCGGGCCGGGGATTTTAGCTTCTGGTGGCAGCGGACGGCCTTCGCCACCCAGCGGGTCCTCACGGTCATCCTCATCCTTATGGCGGTATCCCTCTTGATGTATGCCGCCACAGAAGTGAGGGGCGCTTTTAGGAGGAAATCTTTATAAACTTTATTATAAGGTCCCCTCTTTATACATCCTGACAATTTTTTTATACACACAGGGGGGTACCAGGCTCTCCACGTTCCCCCCGTAACTGGCCACTTCCTTTACGATGCTGGAACTCAAGTAGGAATGCTGGCCGCTGGTCATCATAAACATGGTCTCAATATCCTGGTCCAGTTTCCGGTTTATGAGGGCCATCTGAAACTCAACTTCGAAGTCGGTAATAGCCCTCAGGCCCTTGATGATTACCCGGGCCTGTTTTTCCTTCACATAGTTGATGAGCAAGCCCCGGTAGCAGTCCACTTCCACATTGGCAATCCCCGCCGTGGTCACCTTGAGCATTTCCAACCTCTCTTCCAGGCTGAACATGGGCTTTTTCCTGGGATTCTCCATGACGGTTACCACCACTTTATCGAAGATGCGGGAAGCCCGCTTAAGAATATCCAGGTGGCCGTTGGTTATGGGGTCAAAACTGCCGGGATAAATTGCCGTAATCATGAAAATATCTCCCCTTTTTCGCTAGCGCGTAGAAATGACAGTGCCGTATCGCCGTAAATCCGCTGTCTGTACAAATCAAAAGGGCCAGGCTTCCAGGAGCAGTTCCCTGCCCCGTGTTCTACAATAACAACCCCCCTTCTCTGCAAAAGCTGGTTTTGCCAAATGTCCTTAAGCACAGAATCTATGAGGCTGCTGTTTCCGTAGGGAGGGTCCATAAAGATGTGGGTGAAAGAGGACCTCTCCCTGCCCAACAGCCCCAGGGCCCTGGTTACATCCATTTTCAGCACCCGGCTTTGGGAGGTAAAACCGGTTTTTTCCAGATTAGCCTTCATATCTCTTACCGCCAAAAACTCTTTCTCAACAAAAACAGCAAGGGCTGTACCCCTGCTTAATGCTTCAATACCGATGGCGCCGCTTCCTGCAAACAGGTCCAAAAATAAGGTGCCGGTTAAAACAGGGCCCAGTATGTTGAACAAAGCCCCCTTGACCTTGTCACTGGTGGGCCGCGTCCCTTCCCCTTTCCTGGTCTTAAGAAGGGTCCCCCTGGCGATCCCGGCGATAACCCGCACCATCAAACCCCCCGTTACCGTGCTTGTTTTAATTTTAACAAGCCGGCATTAAAAAAGCAAGAATCTGTGGCATAAATTACCAGATATTTTTTCCTGGTTACCCTGTATATTTCTTGCATGATGTGCCCATAATACTAACGACACAACAATATTTCCCCATAAGCTCTTCCTCCGGTTTCTCCTCTCCCAACAGGCGGCTTCGCAAAGAAGCCGCCTGTTACTATTTTTTTAAAAAACCACAAAATAAAAGCGGGCTTCGAAAAGCCCGCTTAAGTATATTGGACTACGCTTGAGGTCCGCCTTGGGGAGATTGCCCCGTACCAGCCATCCGGTTTTCCACTTCAGAGATCATCCTCTTAACCATGGTTCCGCCGACATAACCGTTTTGACGGGAAGTCAGGTTACCTTTGTCCCCACTGTAGTCAATACCCAGTTCACTAGCGATTTCGTTCTTGAACTTATCCAGAGCTTGCTGTGCGCCTTGCACCAGTACTCTGTTACGCCCACCAGTATTGTTGTTAGTAGCCATTATAAATTTTTCACCTCCTTATTATAATGTTATTCTTATTATGACACTTTGCATTTCTTCTATACTAGAAGTGTTTTCCTGAAACGTATTATTATGTTCTCACAAATAAAAAAAAATTCCTATTTTTAATAGGAATTTGCAATGATTTCTTTTTTTTTCTATAATTTCTCGATTATTCTTTGTCGGGGAAGAAGAGGAGCCCCACCAATCCCGGGCCCGTATGGCAGCCGATGACGGCTCCCACGGAAGTTATGATGAGCTCCGACAGGTCATAGGTTTTTTTCAAGTCTTCCGCCAGGGCTTCCGCCGTGGCCAGGGCATTGCCGTGAACTATGGTTCCCTTGACCTTCCGGTCCGGCGGCAGCATTTCCTGCAAGCGCTCCACGATGGTCTGGAGGGCTTTTTTGCTCCCCCGGGCTTTTTCCACGGGAATGATGCCCCCGTCCTTCAGTGAAAGGATGGGCTTCATCTTCAACAATCCCCCCAGTAAAGCCTGGGCCTTGCCGATGCGCCCGTTTTTCTCCAGGTATTCCAGGGTATCCACCATAAAAAGGACCCGGGTCTCCTGCATATAAAAATCGATGATTTCCAGTATTTCTTCCTTGCTCTTGCCGGCCTTGGCCGCCCGGGCCGCCTCCATGACGGTGAGTCCCAGGGCCATGGAAGCCACTTTGGAATCAATGACGGTGATGTCCATGCCTTCCAGCAAGTCCCGGGCCATGGTGGCCGACTGGTAGGTACCGCTTAAAACCTGGGAGATATGGACGGAAACAATGGCGTCCCCGCCGCTTCCCAATTCTTCGTAAACCTTTTGGAAATCCCCGGGAGAGGGCTGGGACGTCCTGGGCAAAAGATCCGTCCCGGCGAGTTTTTCAAAGAAACCCTCGGGGGTCAGCTCCACCCAGTCCAAAAACACTTCCTCGCCAAAATGCACATTCAAGGGCACTACCCTGATACCCAGTTCCTCCACAATTTCCTTCGGTAAATCCGCCGTGCTGTCCGTAACAATTTTAACTGCCAAAACAAATCGCCTCCTTTTTTTTTTATTATTCGATACTGATCACGAAGTGATACAGGGGTTGTCCGCCGTTGTAAACCTCGAATTCCTTGTCGCTGTATTTTTCCTCCATGCCCTCGATGATGGCCGTGGCCTCCTGGGGAGCGATATCCTGACCGTAGTAAAAAGTAATGAGTTCGTCCTCCTCCTCCACCATGTCCTCCATGAGGGCCTGAAGGGCTTCCTCCAGGGATTTTTTCACCACCGCCAGGTCCCCGTTGTGCATGCCTATATAATCCCCCCGGGAAATGGCGTGGCCGTTGTACTTGGAGTCCCTTACCGCCAGGGTAACCTGGCCCGTCTTCACCGTGGAGAGGACCTGCGTCATCCGCCTGGTGTTGTCTTCCAGGGACTGCTGCTCCTTGTTCAGGCACAGAAGGGCCGCAATCCCCTGGGGTATGGTCTTGCTGGGTATGACCCGGATTTCTTTGGGCGACAGCTCCTTTGCCTGCTCCGCCGCCAGGATGATGTTTTTATTGTTGGGAAGGATTATAATTTCATCCATGGAGAGCCTCTCAACTTCTTTTAAGAAGTCTTCGGTGCTGGGATTCATGGTCTGCCCTCCCTCGATGATGGAGTCCACCCCCATGCTGGTCAAAAGCTCCTTGAAGCCTTCCCCCGCCGCCACGGTGATGACCCCGATGCCCTGCTCCACCGCCTCCCCTTCTCCGTTTCCGCCCTTCCCCGCATGGCCCCAGCGGGTTTCCTGGTGCTGCTCCAGCATATTGTCTATTTTTATCTGGTGCAGGGTGCCGGCTTCCGTGGAAATCTCCAGGACCCGCCCGGGTGAGTTGGTATGGATGTGGACCTTTAGGAGGGTATCTTCCCCCACCACCAGGAGATAATCGCCCAAATCCAACAGCCTGTCCCGCAAAGAATCGGCCGAAAGGTCTTGGCCCTTGATGATAAATTCCGTGCAGTAGATAAATTCGATATCCCCCAGGGAACCGGCTTCCACCGGCATTTCTTCCCCCACTTCCTCTTTCCCGACAATCTCTTCCTCCCGGTAATCAGGATTTATGAGAACATTTAAGAACCCGCCGTAAATATAGTAAACCCCCTTGCCGCCGGCATCCACCACGCCGGCCTGTTTGAGGACGGGCAGCATGCTGGGAGTACGGTTGACGGTATCCAGGGACTGTTCCACCACTTTCTCCAGGACGGAGATGATGTTCTTGTCCCGCCGGGCGGCATTGGTGGCGGCTTTGGCCGCTTCCTTGGCCACGGTGAGCATGGTCCCCTCCACGGGCTTCAGCACAGCCCGGTAAGCGGAATCCACCCCTTCCTGGAGGGCCCGGGCAAAATCCACGGAGGTGATAACTTCCTTCCCTTCCACCCCCTTGGCAAAACCCCGGAAGAGCTGGGAGAGGATGACGCCGGAGTTGCCCCTGGCGCCCATAAGGGAGCCGAGGGAAATGCTCTTGGCCAGGCTATTTACAGAATTATCTGTATCCTTTTTTAATTCTTGAATGGCGGCCTGCACTGTCAGCATCATATTGGTGCCCGTATCACCGTCGGGGACGGGGAATACATTTAAGTCGTTGAGCTCCTCTTTTCTCGCATTAAGCCGGGCCACGCCCCCAAGGAACATCTGCTTGAATCTTGGTCCGTCTAAGTGCTCTAGGTGCACAGCTGAAAACCTCCTTAGCGGTTTACTACCTGGACTCCTTGTATGTTAACGTTGACCTGGCTTACCTTCAGACCTGTAATATGCTCCAGGGTATATTGAACCTTTTCCATGACATTCTTGGCTACCTGGGGAATCCGGGTGCCGTAGCTGACAACGATGTACAAATCCACAATCAGCTGGTCTCCATCCAGCTTGATTTCCACACCTTTGCTGAGATTATCCCTCCCCAAAAGCTCGCTGATGCCGTCTTTTATTTTGCGGGAAGACATGCCCACCAGCCCGTAGCACTCAATGGCCGCATAACCCGCCAGCATGGCCAGCAGCTCTTCCGCAATCACAATTTTGCCCAACTGCGTGGTCATCTCATTGGACATTTCCTTAACCTGGTCCTTCAAGCCTGTACACCCCCCGCTCAATTTATGTAGTCTTTACTTTTTCCACATTCTCCAGTTCCTCCAACAGCGCCTCCAGGTCTGCCCCGTGCTTCCTGGCAGCCTCCTCCAGATTCTCCTTCATGACCTTCATGCAGCCGCTGCAGCTCATGCCGTATTTCTCGAAAATTTTCAAGGCCTCGGGATGAGCCGTAAGAATTTCGAACATGACCGTATCCCTGGTAATTTTCATATTGCCCGCTCCCTTCCTTTATTTGTAGAAACGGGATAATATGTATTATACCATATAGATAGGAGAAAATCCTGCTGCTACCGCCAAATTTACTTGCCAATAAAATAGAGTTTGTGGTAAACTAAGAAAAGTGAAAAGGCGGCCTGAGATTAGGAGGTAAAAAAATGGCACAGGAATGTATTATCTGCGGAAAGAACACCAAGACCGGCAACCAGGTAAGCCACTCCAATGTACGGACCAAGAGGAAGTGGAAACCCAACATTCAAAAGGTAAAGGTTCTCATCAAGGGCACCCCGCAAAAAGTCAACGTCTGCACCCGCTGCCTCAAGGCAGGCCGGGTCCAAAGGGCCCTCTAACAACAAAAAGCGCTAAAAAGCGCTTTTTATTGTTTCTGGAAGACGCCCAATATCATCTTCAGGAAAGAGCCCAAAAACTTCGGTACCTTGACAGTGTAAAACTTCACGGTTTCCCCCTCCTTTGCATATTAAATCCACCTTCTCCGGTCCACGCCGAAGAGCATCCAACCGCTAAAGATAAAGAGGATACCCAGCAACACCAACAGCAAGTATGTAGGCAGCGTCTCGACGATCAGTCCAATCCCCGCCACCCCCAGGATGAGGCCGGCAGCTTTTCTGACAGTAAGGCTTACACCCCTAAAACGCCATCTTCTGCGCATGCATTCCCCTCCCTGACACAGACTTCATATTATTATATGCTGAAGCAGGGAAGATGCTACGAAATCAT
>SLHK01000112.1 GCA_007136165.1 Syntrophomonadaceae bacterium | reverse complement strand
CCCCACCACATTGACGGCAAAGATTTCCAGCAGGGCCACCAGGAGCACGAATAAGAACCCGTAGTTTAAAAAGGCCCGGCCGGCAAAAGCCAGGGACCCCGCAACTTCCCGCCCCATTTGGCTCTCATCCTTTTGAACCAAATATTTGTTTATGAAAAAAATTCCCAACCGGTTGACTGCCAGGGCTGCCGCCAGCACCACTACGAGGCGTAAAATACTCTCGCCGCTTACAGGAACCCAATTGTCAAACAAATAATTTAAAAGAGATTCCATTTATTGCCAGCCTCCCGAAAATCTTTCTCAAAAATATCTTGCTTCTCCAAGAATTACTACATTCCTATTTCTACCCACCAAACTCCCAATTAATCCTTGCAGCCTCCCCCTTCCAGGGAAGCCCGCAAAAAGTTGTTAAACCTTTTTATCCAAGCTTTTTTACTATAGCTTCCTTTAAAGGTTCTTTGAAACAAAATCCCAACCCTCCTGGTAGATTTCCTTAAGCACCTCGGGGTTTTTCTCTAAAGCCCCCTTCTCATCATACCCCTGCAGGCATAAAAAGCTGCGGAAATTCAACCGCGTGTTTAAAAAGAGGGCTTCGGCAGTTATCCGCACACTATCGCAGTATTTTTTGTTTTTCATGCCACCCACGGCCAGAAAAGCGGCGGGGCGCCTGGTTGGGGTTTTCAAGTGCTTTAAATTCTCGTTGCCAAAGTTAATGAACCAGTATATCTGAAAGCGCTCAATAACGGCCTTGGTGTAGGCGGAAACAGACCCGAAATAGATGGGAGAGGCTAAAATAAGGCCGTCCGCCACCGCCAGCTTTTTGTAAATACCCTCCATGTCATCGGAAATCACACACTCTCCTGTATCCCGGCAGCCGTCGCAGTTGGTGCAGGGCTCGATGTCTAAGTCCGCCACCCGCATAACGTCAACCTGAGCTCCGGCCGCTTCAGCGCCTCTTCTGAAAGTATCCAGCATAACATCGGTGTTTCCTCCCCGTCTGGGGCTTCCCGACAATCCTAATATATTGGCCAAAGCCATCACCCTTTGCAAAATAAGTGCAAAAACCCCTTCCCGCCGGGGAGAGGAGTTTTCGTTCCAATATTCTTCTAATCGAATGCCTGGTAGAGAATTTGCAAAAAATCAGGTTTTTGCAATAACTATGATTTCTTTAAGAAATATTTATCCCCCTGGTAGGCAATGTAGAAAAGCAACAGGCCGAAAATAAAGACCATGATATTGGCCTGCAGGGCCCGTTCTAAAACGTTCATCATGTACTGCACGGCAGCACCCTCCGCTTCGTCGGGTAAAAAGCTGTAGATGGCGCTCCTGGAGGACAGCATCATGAAGAAAGTTATGATGGAGAGAGTAGCCGGCGCCCAGAAGGAATGGAAAGTATGGCGCATAAAGAAAATACAGATGAGACAGAAGGTGGCTCCCGCCAGGGATAGCCAGAATAAATTTTGCAGCACCACGGGCATGAGGTTGGCGGTCAGCATGGTTTCCTGTCTCTGGAGCCCGGTAGCCTCTGTAATGATGATGTTAACCCTGTCTTTCGCCACGGTACCCATCAGGGAATAGAAAAATACTACGCCGACTAAACTAACCGTGTAGGCAAAGTTCATTATCATTAAAATAATCAGCTTAATATCCCTGTGCATGTTTATCCCCCTTATCAGTATAAAAAGCATACCCTTGGTACACTTATATTCCGTATCCTTACCGAAAAACCCTTTTTTGTCCGGGAAAATTTTTTCTCCGGTTGAGGCAATAACCGGAGGGAATCCGGGCCTTAACGGGCAGCGGGCCTTGGGCCTTTCCGTTTTTTACGGCAAAGCCGCCCCGGATAATTGCCCGCCTCATTTGGCAACCTAATTAAAAAGATTGCAAACTTCTCAACTCAAAAACCCAGGAAAGGAAATGAGATAAATGCCGGAAAGATTAAAGGACAGGGTGGCCATCATTACAGGCGGCACATCGGGAATCGGCGAAGCCTGTGTTTATTTCTTCTCCCGGGAAGGGGCCCAGGTGGTCCTGGCGGGGCGCAGCGAGGAGAAAGGGGAGAAAATCCAGGCGCAGGTCCTGCAGGAAGGCGGAAGGGCCCTTTTCCTCCGAACCGATGTTTCCCGGGCTGAGGACATTAAAAACCTGATTCAGCAAACCCGGGAACGCTTTCAAAGAATAGATGTCTTAATAAACAATGCGGGAATTGGCCAGCAAATCCCCCTCCACCTGATGGAGGAATCCGAGTGGGACCGGGTGCTGGATATCAACTTAAAAAGCGTCTTTTTATGCTGCAAATATACAATCCCCGTCATGCAGGAGCAAAAGCAGGGGAGCATCATCAACATGGCCTCAATCCTGGGGCTCGTCGGGTTTCGCGGAGCCGGCGCCTATAATGCTTCCAAGGGGGGGATGCGCCTGCTGACCCGCAACCTGGCCCTGGAATATGCCAAGGACGGCATCAGGGTCAACACCATCTGCCCCGGTTTTATCGAAACCCCCATGCTTGAAAAGGAACTGGACCCTGAAACCCTAAAAGCCATGGCCCAACTTCACCCCCTGGGGCGGTTGGGAAAGCCCGAGGAAGTGGCCGGGGCAGCCCTTTACCTGGCCTCGGAAGAGTCCTCCTTCGTAACGGGTACCGACATCTTTGTGGACGGCGGCTATACCGCCCAGTAAGTCTCCCGGTGGGACAGGGGGGTGGCCCATACTATTTGAGCCCGCCGCCCAACCCCCGGATGACTGTTTCCGCTTCCGCCATTATTTGCTGAACGATATCGGCGGCGGGGGGAAAGTCATGAATGAGGCCGATAGCCTGGCCGCAGTGCAAAAGCCCCCGGCTGATATCTCCCGTTTCCATGACCTCCTTCTCCCTGCTGCCCGTAACCAGGGGAATCAAGTCCGCTATGGTAGCCCCTTCTTCTTCCATGGCCGCCACCTTCCGGGCCACATCGTTCTTGATGACCCGGGCGGTATTTCGCAGGGAGCGCAGCACAAACATGGTGTCCGTCTCCTTAAGGCCTGCCAGATACTCCTTGAGTTTTTCACTCATAGGTGCCTCCCGGGAAAGCATGAAACGGGTCCCCATGAGAACTCCTTCCGCTCCTAAAGCCAATGCCGCCACCAAACCCCTGCCGTCGGCAAATCCGCCCGCCGCCACCACGGGAATCTGAAGAGCGTCCACCGCCGCCGGAAGCAGGACAGTAGAGGAAATGTCTTCCTCCCCCGGGTGCCCGGCACACTCAAAGCCATCCACCGCCACGGCATGGCAGCCGATCTCCTGAGCCTTGCGGGCAAAACGGACGGCCGTCACCTTGTGCAGGACCTTGATGCGGTGCTGATGGAAAAGAGGCATGTACTCTGCCGGATTTCTGCCTGCCGTTTCCGCCACCCCCACCCCTTCATCGGCCATGGCCTTGATATAGCCTTCAATGTCCAGAGGCTTTATAGCTGGGAAAAGGGGGATATTGACCCCAAAAGGTTTGGACGTCAAAGCCTTGACCTTTCTTAATTCCTCCTGGAATTCCTCCCGGGTCAGGAAGGTGGCGGCCGACAAAATTCCCAGACCTCCGGCATTGGAAACGGCAGCCACCAGTTCAGCCCGGGAAAGCCAGAGCATCCCCCCCTGGATGATGGGGTATTTTATGCCCAGCATTTCTGTAATTCGGGTTTTAAACACAGAAATCCCTCCCGAAATTATTATTTCGTTTCAGTATATTTGACGATGTTAAGCAAATATCCTGCCCGGGAGGGAAAAAGGTTTACTTATGCAGTTCCGGCCTAACATAGAAAGGGTGACTGCCAGCGATGCCACAGAGGATGGGACAGATTTTTATTCTTCCAACTCGTACCGCTGCAATTTATTGTAGAGGCTGCGAATGGAGATGCCCAACACTTTGGCCGCTTCCGTCTTGTTTCCATCACACTCTTTGAGGGCACTGGCCAGGGCCCTCTTCTCACACCTCGCCTTAATCTGGGCCAGGGTCTCCCCCCTGTATTCTTCTCCTTCTTTTTCCCTTTCCCTGGGCCCTTCCCGGGGTAAATCTGCGGGGAGCATCAGGTGCTTGGGCTTGACCACCAGTTCATCCCTTTTAAGGTTTATGAGAGCCCGGGCGATAACGTTTTTCAGCTCCCTGACGTTACCGGGCCAGTCATAGGCAAGGAGCTTGTCCATGGCCTCCTGGGACAGGCTGGCTCCCGTCCGGTTGTAGTCCTGGCTGATGTGATTCAAAAAGTGGCGGGCAATTGAGGGTATATCAGAACTCCTTTCATGCAGGGGCGGGATATAGATGGGGAAGACATTTAGCCGGTAATAGAGGTCCCGGCGAAAGGAGCCCTCTCGGAGGAGTTGTTCCAGGTTGGCATTGGTGGCTGTTATAACGCGGACATCCACGGGGGCGGCCTTGGAGTCCCCCACCTTCACGATTTCTCCCTCCTGGAGGACTCGCAGGAGCTTGGCCTGCAGGTTTAAACTCATGGAGCCTATCTCATCCAGGAAAAGGGTCCCCCCGTCCGCTTCCTCGAAAAGGCCCCGCCGTCCTTTTTTCAAGGCCCCGGTGAAGGAGCCCTCGGTATAACCGAAGAGTTCGCTCTCCAAAAGGTTTTCATGGAGGGCCGAACAGTTAACCCTGAGAAATTTCTTTTCCCGGCGGTGGCTGGCATCGTGAATGGCATGGGCAAAGAGCTCTTTCCCTGTACCGCAGTCTCCCCGCAAAAGTACATTGACGGGAGTAAGGGCCGCCACCTGGGCGTTGCTGATGGCCTCCTTGATTTTGTTGCTTTGGCCGATGATGTCTTCAAAAGTGTATTTTGCTTCCAGGTGCCGCACCTTTTGGCGGGTAATCTTAAGTTCCTCGTAAAGGGAGCGCATCTCCGACACATCGTGGATGATGCCCACGCTGCCCCGCAGGAGGCCGTTGATGATGAGGGGAGCACAGCTGACCAGCACATCCCGGCGATAAGGCCCCACTTTCATGGGAACGCCCCGGATGGGTTTCCCTGTGCTGAGAACTTTCATATGGATGCTTTCTCCCTCGGCAATATCCACAGCGGCGGGTTTTTGGAGGACATCCTTTTCTTCCAAGCCCGTCAGGCGGTAATAAGCCTTGTTGAAGATAAGGCCCATGCCCTTCTCGTCCACAACAGAAATAGCATCCTGCACGCTGTCAATAATGTTTTTTAGAACATGTTCCGCTTCTTTGAGTTCAATTTCGGGAGTCATTCAATCCCCCCTTCCTCATCTCCTGCTTATTTTATTATATAACCGGTTTGAGACCGGGGGCAAGAGACAATTTTAAAGCCCGGACCAAGGCAAAGCTGTGCAAAGCTGTGTAGGTTTAAATGTAGCAAGGCCTGACACGGGATATGGGCAAAGTTATGGTAAAAAGTATGTAAATAACTCAAGCCTGACCCCAGTTATGTAAACTCAAGTTTTTTTCGGGAAACCTGTTAAAATAGCAGCCCGTAAGTATATAATGATATACAAGAGATAAAACCCTGCGAGGGAGGAATGATAGTGGGCGTCATCACCATATCCCGGGAAACGGCCAGCGGCGGGGACATCATCGCCGGCCTGGCGGCCCAAAAGCTTGGCTTTACCCTGGTAAGCAAAAAAACCATCGCGGAAAACCTGCCCGCCTTTATGCAGGAAGACTCCAGCGTTCCCGTGAATCCAAAGAAAATTCCCAAGAATCCCTTCTCCAAGGAATATATTTCCGCCCTCCATGAGTATATTTATGACCTGGCCATCAGGGAAAACCTGGTGATCCTGGGCCGGGGGGGACAGGTACTCTTCCGGGATTTCCCCCCTTCCCTACATGTAAAAATTGCCTCCGGCAAAGCCCAGAGAATCCAGAGGGTAATGCAGCATTATGACCTGGGAGAGGAGGGAGCCCAAAAACTCATTGCCGAACAGGAAAGAAACAAGAAACGGTACTTGAAGAGGGTTTTCGGGGAAGACTGGTCATCCCTCCACCTGTATGACCTGATCATCAATACCGACAGGGTCTCCTATGAGGATGCCGCCGATATCATCGTCAAGGCTTTCCGAATCCACGGGGAGTACCGGGAGGTGTCAGAACCCCGGAAAGAAATTCCGGCGGCAGCGTTACAGAATAACAGCCGGCAGCAGGCGGGGCCTTCCTTCATGCACGCCAGTGAGGAGGAATTTGCCAAGATGCTGGATTTTTACCGCATCAAGTGGGAATATGAACCAAGGGTCTTTCCCCTGGAGTGGGACGACGACGGCAATGTTACGGAAGCCTTTGCCCCTGATTTTTATCTGCCGGAGCAGGACGTGTACCTGGAACTCACCACCCAGCGGCAGAAACTGGTCTGGAAAAAAAACAAGAAAATCCGCCGCCTGAAAAAACTCTACCCCGATGTCAACATAAAAATCATGTACAACAAGGATATTAAAGGCCTCCTGCGAAAGTTTGGCAGGGAAGAAGACCTGTAACCTGAGGAAAGGGTGGTATCATGGAAGAAGGTTTGCGAGTAATCCTGACGAAAGAAGAAATCGAAGCAAAGGTGGGGGAGTTGGGGGAGATCCTTTCCCGGGAGTATGAGGGGAAAAACCCGGTTCTTATCAGCGTCCTGCGGGGAAGCGTCTATTTTGCCGTGGACTTGAGCCGCAAAATCTCCACACCCTTCACCCTGGATTTTATCAGCATCTCCCGGTACGGAGGAGGTTCAAACCCCTTCGGGATAGTGCGGATTACCAAGGACCTGGACGTAAACATTTCCTCCCGGCATGTCCTGGTGATAGAGGATATCGTCGATACGGGGCTGAGCCTCAATTATCTCTTGCGAAACCTGAAAACCCGGGATCCTGCCAGCCTGAAGGTCTGTACCCTTCTAAATGTGGAGGGCCGAAGAATCGCAAATGTGCCTGTGGACTACAAAGGGTTCGACCTGCCGGACATTTTCGTGGTGGGATACGGCCTGGACTATAAGGAGGAGTACCGAAACCTTACCTGCATTGCTGAATTTAAGGGCGGGGAAGAGAAATAAGGAGATTTCCCTATGCGGGAATCAGCAACCGCCGGCAGCCACAACTCCCGGTAAGGGCCTTCGGTCGCAATAATACAATAAAAGCTGAAACTCAAAAGAGTAAGTTAACAAAAAGGCCTGACCCCCATGTTAACTTACTCTTTTTCTGCAATAAAAGTACCAGATTCCAACAGGCCTGCCAACTCCCCGCCAGGTATCCTGCCAGCCATCCCCGACTAAGCTTCCGCCTCTACTTACGCAGTGGTTTCAACTTTAATCTCCGGCCTTCGTGATTCCCGCACCCGGGCTTCTCCGGTCTTCCTGCTGCTGCTCCAGAGGTTTCAATCCCTTTTACAGCACCTTTCCACCCGCGGCCCTGCGGCGGCCCAGCCCCCCTGGATGCCTTCGGGTCGATTCCGGCTTTCGCCTTCCCCTCCCCTTCCGGCTCCCTCGAAGCTACACCCGGTTCGTCTTTCAGTCTCTCGGAATCTGGTAACCCTATTCTCTCACGGACAGGCTTTTTTGTCAAGGCCTTTTTTGTGAATTTTCACAGAATTTTTTAAACTGGCTTTTTGGTTTTTTTGCTACCCCAAAAGGCCCTGCAGTTTCAAGGCCAGGGACATATCTCCCTTGATCTTGATCTTGCCGGAAAAAAAGGCAGAGGTGGTGCTCATCTTTCCTTCGGCCAGGGCATTAAAATCCCCCACCGTCATGCTGACGGTCAGATGGGGCTCCTCCGCCAGGCCCTCGTGGACCTGACTCTTCCCCTCGACCACGTCCACATAGAAATCCCCTCCCTCTTCACCGGACAGGCGAAACTGATATACCGCCGTCCCCTCCAGGGGGTCTTCAGCCACTTTTTTCTTTAATCCTTGCAGAATTTCCTCGTAAGTCAAAAATCTCTACCTCCTTACCATTTTTTTTCGTACGTACCAGGGCCTTGCCCCGCCCTCCGGCTTTTGCAGCCTGACAATATTCCTTACTGCTTTTAAGGCAGCCTTTCTATAAGGGTGGCAATCCCCAGCCCCCAACCAATGCACATAGACACCAGCCCCAGGCGTCCTCCTGTATCTTCCAATTCATGGAGAAGGGTGGTGACCAGGCGGACACCCGTGCAGCCCAGGGGATGTCCCAGGGCAATAGCCCCGCCTAAGGGGTTAACCTTTGCGGGTTCAGGAGCCAGTTCTTTCATCCAGGCCAGGACAACGGGGGCAAAGGCCTCGTTTATCTCAAAGATATCGATATCCTGCACCTTCAAGCTTGCCTTCAGCAGCACTTTTTGGGTGGCAGGTATGGGGCCGGTAAGCATAATGGTGGGGTCCACCCCGGCCAAAGCACAGGTTAAAAACCTGGCCCGGGGTTTTAAGCCCAGCCTTTTCGCCTTTTCCCCCGACATGACCAGCAGGGCGGCCGCGCCGTCGGTGATCTGGCTGGAGTTGCCGGCGGTTATCAGCCCTCCCTCTTTGAAAGCCGGGGGCAAAGAGGCCAATTTTTCCCGGGTGGTGGCGGGCCGGGGGGTTTCATCCCGGGCAAAAAGAAACTCTTCCCCACCTTTGGTTATCCCCTTGACGGGGACGATTTCCCTCTCAAAGGCTCCTTCCTTCTGGCCCTTTACTGCTTTCATGTGGCTTTCATAGGAGAAGGCATCCAGTTCTTCCCGGGACAGGTGCCATTTTTCCGCAATCATCTCCGCCGATATTCCCTGGTGGACCATATCATATTT
>SLHK01000069.1 GCA_007136165.1 Syntrophomonadaceae bacterium | reverse complement strand
GACCCCGCAAAAACACCCACAAGCCCCAGGCCGGTAAAGACGAGGGCACCGCCGCTTTCCAGAATGGTGGATGTGTCGTGGGATATCTTGTTGCTGCCCTCTTTGAGGTTAAAGGCCAGGGCAAAAAGGATCATGCTGGCCCCTATTATGGCCCCGCCGGGAAACCCGCCCCCGGGAGACAGGTGGCCGTGAATGATGATGTAGTAGCCGTAGATTTGAATGAAAGGCAGGATCAGCCTGACAATCATTGTTAAGATAATGTCTTCCAAGATTTCCTCTCCCCTTTATCCCCGGCTCAAAAAAGCTGCCTGACTCCCGTCAATGGGCTTTCAGGTTGGAAAGGGCCGCTGCAATGGCCACAAAGAGGACCGTGGCCTCCCCCAGGGTGTCAAAGGCCCGGTAATCGGTGATGACGCTGGCCACCACGTTCAAAGACCCCGTCTCTTCCACGGCATTTTCCACAAACCTGCCGCTCACATGGTTGTTGCTGGGGTTCTCCGGCGAACCGAAGGGGGGCATCTCCACCACCGTAAAAATCAAGACGTTGGCGATAAGGGCCAGGAAAATTACTACCAGCAGCTGCCGCATTATTCCATCCTCCTAGTTTTACTGATAACCACGATAAATAAAAGAGACGTAACCCCCGCACCGATGGCCGCCTCCGTAATGGCCACGTCAGGGGCCTCCAGCTGCTGCCAGACGATAGCCATAATCAGGCTGTAGGAAGCAAAGATGATGACAGCCCCCAGAAGGTCCCGGGTCCTGGCCACGGCCAGGGCACAGACCACCAGAAATATCAAAAGCAGGTACTGAAAAATCATGGTCAGGATTTCAGTCATGCGGATTCCTCCTCGGAGTAATCCAGTTCAAAGCTTCCCTCCGTCATCTTAACCCTGTCCTGGTAAGAAGCCTTGGCAATGATATGGGCCGCTGTGGGGTTCGTCAGCCAGATGAAGCAGATGATGAAGGCCAGCTTGATGCTGTCGGGGGCAAACCCGTGATAAATCATGAGGGCGAAGAGCATCAGGCCGGCCCCCAGGGTATCGCATTTGGTGGTGGCATGCATGCGGCAGAAAACATCGGGAAGCCGCAGCAGGCCCACAACCCCCACGGAAAAAAAGAATATACCCGCCAGCAGAAAAAATATAATAATTGCCGTTATCATTGTCAAGGCCTCCTTAATGCAGGGCGCCCTTCTCCAGGTATTTGGCAATGCCCACCTGGGCAATAAAAGCGATGAGGGCATAGACCAGGGCCACGTCCAGGAAAAATTCTATAGAATAAATATAAGATACCAGGGCGATAATGACCACCGTCTTTGTGCCGATGATGTTGATGGCGATAACCCGGTCCGCCGCCGTGGGGCCCCGGTATGCTCTGAAAAAGGAAAAGAAGATCATCAGGGTTAAAGCAATACAGGAGATAATAAAGGAATTAACGAGCATAAGGTTTTCTCCCCCCAATCCATGGCTTAACTCCCTCTTCGCTCTATCTCGGCCAATTCCTCCCCCATATTCCACCGGCAGACATCTTCAGCGTTTTCCCGGGTCAGGCAGTGAACCACATAAACACCTTCCTCCATGCTGATGGTCAGGGTCCCGGGGGTCAGGGTAATGGAATTGGCCAGAATAACCTTGTTTAAATCCTTTTTGATCTCGGATTTGAATTTGACAATCCCCGGGGAAATAGGCATCCGACGCTGGAGGACAATCTTGGCCACATCGATGTTGGCCTTGACGATGGCCACCAGCATCAAACCCAGGTAACGGGTGAACATAAATACCGTTTCCGGGGTGATATAAAAGCGCTGCGACGGGCCAATAATCAGGGAGCGGTTGAAACGGGTCAGGCCGTAAGACCCCAGAATCCCCGCCAGCAGCGATTGGTAATTGAAGGTCCAGGTGATGAGGATCCAAAAGACCATCAAAACAAACCAGCTCCCTAAAAAGGAACGGGTATGAATTTTGGGGTCAAAGAATTTTTTTAAACGGCTATTTTCTCCGGTAGTCTCCACTTTTACCACCTGTCTTCTCCTGCAGATAGATTTCTGAAATCACCATATCCTTGTCCACGGCCTTGCACATATCGTAGATGGTCAGGGCTGCCACGGACACGGCGGTCAAGGCCTCCATCTCCACCCCCGTCTTCCCCACGGTGGAAACCCGGGCCTCTATTTCTACCGCCCTGGCCTCTTGGGAGATTGTGAAATTAATCTCTACCCCCGTCAAAAAAAGTGGATGGCACATGGGAATAAGCTGCCCCGTCTGTTTTGCCGCCATGATTCCTGCTGTCTGGGCAACTCCAAGAACATCTCCCTTCCCGACGCCGCCTTCCTCGATCAGAAGGAGGGTTTCCCGGCTCACGGTGATTTTTCCCCGGGCCACCGCCACCCTTTTGGTGTCTTTTTTGTCTGCCACTTCTACCATCCTTCCCCGGCCGGAAGGGTCTATATGGGTTAATTTTAACATACTTTCGCCGCCTTTAGGAGAAATTTATACAAATAGTCAACCCGTTTCAACCCCCCGGGGGGGATACTCTCTAAAGAATGCAGTCCCGGGGGCATTTCTCCACACAGATGCCGCAGTTGGTACATTTTTCTTTGTCGATGAGGGCCAGGTTCTTCTCCATAGTGATGGCTTCTTCGGGGCATTTTTTCACACATATGCCGCAGCCGATGCAGCCGATGTCGCACTGGGCCCTGACTTCCTTCCCCTTGGCCGTGGAGTTGCACAGCACCGTGGGCGATTCTTTCAGGGAAGTCAATGCGATAACATCCTTGGGGCATTCCCTGGCACATATGCCGCAGCCGGTGCATTTGCCCCGGTCTATCAGGGGGAGGCCTTTTTTGTCATCCATACGGATGGCATCAAAGGGGCAGGAGCGGGCACAGGTGCCCAGCCCCACACAGGCAAAGGGGCAGGCCTTGAATCCGCCGTCAAAAAGGACGGCGGCCTTGCAATCCTGCACTCCGTCATAATCAAACTTAACCCGGGTCTTGTCCCTGTCCCCCAGGCACAGCAGGGCGGCCGCCCTTCTCTCCGCCTGCTCCTCCAGCCCCAGGCCCAGAATCTCCGCCACCTCCTGGGACACTTCGCATCCTCCCGGAATACAGGCGCTTACAGGGGCTTCGCCCCGGGTTGCCGCCTCGGCAAATTGAAAGCACCCGCCGTAGCCGCAGGCACCGCAGTTGGCCCCGGGCAGGCAGTGGTTTACCGACTCAATCCTGGGGTCCACTTTCACTGCCAGCTTTTTGGAAGCCAGGGCCAAAACCCCGCCGAACAAGAGGCCCAGCCCTGCCAACGTCAGTGTTGCCTCAAACATATTCCCCCACCTCTTCTACCTTGATGTCCGTAAGGAAAAGATTTCTCTGGAAACCTCCACCCGTCCCTTTCCGCCTACAGGGCTATCATACCGCGAAAGCCCATGAAGGCAATGGAGAGGATCCCCGCCGTTATCAGGGCAATGCCCGAACCGCGGAAGGGTTTCGGTACCGTCACCAGTTCCAGGCGCTCCCGCATTCCCGCTATGAGGACCAGGGCCAGGGTGAACCCTATGGCGGCCCCGAAAGCGTAGACAATGGATTGGAGCAGGTTAAAATCGTTCTGGATATTCAAAATGGCCAGGGCCAGGACGGCACAATTGGTGGTGATGAGGGGCAGGAAGATCCCCAGGGCCCGGTTTAAGGCCGGGCTCACTTTCTGAACCACCATCTCCACCAGCTGCACCAGGGAGGCGATGACCAGAATGAAGGCCACCGTCCTCAGGTACTCCAGCTCAAAGGGAACCAGAAGAAAGTGATAGATAAGCCAGGTTACCAGGGAAGCCATGGTCATGACAAAGGTAACGGCCATCCCCATACCCAGGGACGTATCCACCTTTCTGGAAACCCCCAGGAAGGGGCAGATGCCGAAGAAGCGTATTAAAACAAAGTTATCTACCAGGACGGCCAGCAGGATAATGGCCAGCAGGTTTCCCAAGGTTACTCAACTCCTTTATCCAGGGGTGATTATTCCAGGCCAATTTTCTTGTAAAGGATATTTACCAGGGCTATGAGAAGGCCCAGGGCGATAAAGGCCCCCGGCGGCAGGGCAAAGAGCTGGATGGGTTCAAAGGCCGCTCCCATGATGTTTTGGCCAAAGACCGTACCCGCCCCCAGAAGTTCTCTAAAAGCCCCCAGTATTGTCAGGCTCAGGGTAAAGCCCAGGCCCATGCCCAGGCCGTCCACGGCGGCATGGAAGACGCCGTTCTTGCTGGCAAAGGCCTCCGCCCTTCCCAGGATGACGCAGTTGACCACGATCAGGGGGATAAAGACCCCCAGTTCCGCGTGCAAAGCCTCGAAATAGGCACCCAGGACCATATCCACAATGGTCACAAAGGTGGCGATGACCACGATGAAACAGGGGATGCGAATCTTTACCGGTATGAATTTGCGGATGCTGGAAATTACGATATTGGATGCCGTCAGGACGGCCAGGGTGGACACCCCCATGCCGAAGGCGCTGTCGGCCCAGGCCGTCACCGCCAGGACGGGGCACAGCCCCAGAAGCAGCCGGAATACAGGGTTTTCCGTGAGAATGCCTCTTGTAAAAATGGTCGCTGTTTTAGAGCTCAAGATCCCTCCACCTCCTGGCCGTCCAGGAACCTGGCGGCGAATTTATCCATGGTATCCCGCAAAGAGCGGGCCATACCGGCGAAAGACTCGGTAGCGCCGGAAACCAAATCGATATCCGTGTTCAACTCAATGGGGTCCGCCGGGGTCAGCCCGATAACCTGGCTGACAAAGGGCTCTTCCTCAATCTGCTTGCCGATACCCACCGTTTCCTCGTTGGCGCCGTAAGTGATTTCCTTGATTTCCCCCTGGCTGTCAATGACCAGCTGGTAAGGTATGGGGCCGGCGTAGCCCCTGGCCCTGGCTTCCGCCAGAACCCCCAGGAAGACGCCTCCTTCATCGTAAACGGCCTTGAAGCCCACGCCCTCCACCGTCTCTTCCTCCACGGTTTCCGCAGCGGGGAAGTATTCGCTGATAGCCTGCCGTGTTTTTTCCGCCTCCCGCAAGGCGACTACATCCGACGTCAGGCCGTGGACATAGGACAGGGATGCGGCGGAGGCGGCGGTGATGAGCATCAGGGTCAAGGCCATCTTCAAGATATCTTTCATCAAGCCTTCACCTCCCCAAACTTGGTCGGTACAGTCAGGTTGTCAATTAATGGGGTGGCACCGTTCATCAGGAGGATGGCAAAGGTGACCCCTTCGGGGTAACCCCCGTAAAAACGAATGGCCATGGTAATAATCCCGATTCCTGCACCAAAGATGACCTGGCCTTCCCGGGTCACGGGGGAGGTAACCATGTCCGTGGCCATGAAGAAAGCCGCCAGGAGCAGGCCCCCCGCCAGGACATGGAACAGCCCCTGGGAGAGCATTTCGGCCGGGCCGGCAAATCCGGCCCCCGCCTGGATGGCTCCCATGACAAAAACGGTGGCGATATAGCTGACAGGGATATGCCAGCTGATAAGGCCTTTATAGAAGAGCCACAGGGCCCCCAGCAGCAGGGCCGCAGCCGATGTCTCCCCGATGGAACCGGGTATGGTGCCGGTAAACATTTCCAGCATTGACGCGCTGCCCCCGGCCAGGGGGGTGGCGGCGGAAACGCCGTCCAGGGGGGCCGCCCAGGCCGTCATATGCCCCGCCCAGGATACCGTCAGCACCGCCCTGCCCACCAGGGCCGGGTTGAAGAGGTTGCTGCCCAGCCCCCCGAAAACGTGCTTGCCGATCAATATGGCTACCACGGAACCGAAGACCACCAGCCACCAGGGAGGCGCCGGCGGCAGGGTCAGGGCCAGCAGCAACCCGGTGACGGCGGCGCTGCCGTCCCCGATGATGTTCCTGGTTCTTAAAACCAGGGCTTCTGTCAGCATAGCCGTGAAGGTGGCCAGCAGGATGGTAATCAAAGCGCTGTAACCGAATAAAAGAACCCCCGCCAGGGCCGCCGGAAAGAGGGCCGTCAGCACATCGAACATGATGCTCTGGATTGTCTCAGGGGCCCGTAAATGCGGTGATGATGACACAACCAGTTTTTTCTCCAAGGTTTCTCCCTCCATTGCCAGCTATTTCTTTTTCGCCTTGGCCAGTATTTCCCCCTTGGACAACCGGATCCACTGGGTCAGGGGGCGTTTTGCCGGGCAGATATAGGAGCAGCAGCCGCATTCGATGCAGTCAACGGCGTGATAGGCCTCCGCCTTATCCGGGTACCCCTTTTCCGTGGCGGAACCGATGACCAGGGGCATGATGCTTACGGGGCAGACCTCCACGCACCGGCCGCAGCGGATGCAGGGCTGGATTTCATGGATATGGACTTCCTTGTCCGTCAACACCAGGATACCGGACGTCCCTTTAATAACGGGCATCTCCGTGGTGTTCTGGGCCAGGCCCATCATGGGCCCCCCCAGGATTACCTTCCGGGCATTCTCCTTCAGGCCGCCGCACTGGGCGATGACCTCCGAGACCATGGTACCGATTTTCACCCGCAAATTGGCGGGGGCCTCTACCCCGGGGCCCGTTACCGTCACAATCCTCTCCAACAGGGGCACGCCCTTCCGGACGGCGTCGGCTATGGCCACGGCGGTCCCGGCGTTTTGCACCACGGTGCCCACGTCCATGGGCAGGCCGCCCGAGGGGACCTCCCTGCCGTTAAAGGCATAGATGAGCTGCTTTTCAGCCCCCTGGGGGTACTTGGTGTGGAAGGATTTAACCTCTACGGGCTCGCCTTCGGCAGCCTTCTTAAGGGCTTCCACGCAGTCGGGCTTGTTATCCTCCACCCCGATATAGCCCTTTTCCACCCCCAGCACCTTCATGAGGGCTTTCAGCCCGAAGACCACGGCCTCGGGGCGTTCCAGCATCAGGCGGTGGTCGGCGGTAAGGAAGGGTTCACACTCGGAGCCGTTTATAATGACGGTGTCTATGGGTTTTTCAGGAGGCGGCGAAAGCTTCACATGGGTGGGGAAAGTGGCCCCTCCCATGCCCGCTATGCCCGCTTCCCGGATAATTTTCTTTATATCGTCGCCCGACAGTTCTTCCAGGGGCGGATTTGCCTTAACGGACTCATGCCAGGTGTCTTGCCCGTCGGATTCAATGACCACCGCCCTGGCCGGGCGGCCTACGGGATGGGGGTAGTCCCTCAGTTCCACCACCTTACCGGAAACGCTGGAATGGGCAGGGACGGAGACAAATGCCTGGCTGTCGCCCACCTTCTGCCCTACCTTAACGGCATCTCCCACCTCCACCAGTGGCTCGCAGGGAGCTCCTATATGCTGCTGCATAAGGACTGCCACCCGGGCCGGAGGGTTGGCGTCAGCAATGGGTTTTCCTGCCGTGGCGCTTTTAAAATGGCCGGGATGCACCCCGCCCTTAAATGTCTTTGCCATCCTCCCTATCACCTCTCTGTCCAGATTATAGCGTAAATGATAGCCTTAAATATAGATAATTTCGTGTAAAACAGGGCGATTTCCTGCACCTTTTTCAATTTTCGACAAAGCTGTCGGGGAAATTCCCTCCAGCAATGCCCACTGCCGGTGAACCACCCGTCTATAGAGAAAATTCTTTCAGATAACCCTTTCCTCCACTATGAGGCGCCGGGCTTCGCTGATGGTGTAGAAAGAGCCCGTCACACACAGGGTGCCTCCTTCCGCCAGCTCCCGCCCCCGGCGCAGGGCCTCCCCCAGGTCGGGGACAGCCTCCACCGGTTTGGAGGTCAATCTACGGACTTCCGCCGCCACCGCCTCCGGTTCCGCCGCCCGGGTGAAGTGCAGGGCCCGCGTTACGACAAACTTGTCGGCCACGGGCACGATATTCTTGAGCATCCCGGGAATGGACTTGTCTCCCAGTATCCCCAGGACCAGCACCCGGTTCCCCCGGGGAAAATAATCCTCCAGGGCCCGGCTCAGGCTGGCCATGCTGCCGGGGTTGTGGGCGGCGTCGATGACCACCAGGGGGTCTTCCCTCAGGATTTCCAGGCGCCCCGGCCAGGAGGTGGCCTTAAACCCCCGGCGGAGGGTGTCCTCCGGGATCCGCAGCCCCGCCAGCTCCAGGGCGGCCAGGGCCGTCACTGCATTTTGAACCTGATGCTCCCCCAGGAGAGGGATAAAAAGGTCATCCAGGGAGAGTTCCCTTCCCCGGTAGGCAAAATACTGGCCCTGCAGGCTTTTGGCCCCCGGCACAAAGGTAAAATCCATTCCCACCCGGTAGAGGGGGGACCGTTTTGCAGCGGCAGCCCGCCTTACCACCTCCAGGACCTCCGGGTCGTTGGAAGCCGTCAGCACCGGGGAGCCCTCCTTGATGATTCCCGCCTTTTCGGCGGCTATCTTGGCCACCGTATCCCCCAGGATGTCGGCATGCTCCAGGGACACGTTGGTGATTACGGAAACCAGGGGTTTCTCCACCACGTTGGTGGCGTCCAGCCTTCCTCCCAGGCCTACCTCCAGGACTAAATAATCTACCCCGGCCCGGGCAAAATAGAGGAGGGCCAGGGCCGTTACCACTTCAAATTCTGTCGGAGAGCCCAGGTCATCCTGTTGGGATATCCCGTCCACCACGGGCTTCACCTGCTCAACCAGGTCCGTCAGGGTATCCGGCGTCACATCACGGCCGTCCACCGCCATCCGGTTGGTGAAAGACTCCAGGTAGGGCGACGTGTACAGGCCTGTCTTGAAGCCCGCTTCCCTTAAAACAGAAGCGGCAAAGGCAGCGGTAGAGCCTTTACCGTTTGTTCCTCCAATATGGAT